>JAJQIQ010000214.1 GCA_021199135.1 Clostridiales bacterium
CCATTTCCCAAATTCTAAAATTTCTTGATTTTGGGAAATTACACTTCCGCGTAATCCGTGTCGATCACCACGTTAAACGAATAGTCCGGGTAGAGTGACTGCGCCGCCGAGAGCGCCCTTTGATAGACGGCCATCCTGTCCTTCGCATCCAGGCTGATCACGACGTCGAACCGGATGGTTTTGTTTTCTTCGTCCATGTAAAACCCGTGCATCTGCTTGACATTCTCAATATCCATGACGGCTTTCGTGATTTCGTCCCACGCCTTCGCATTCCGTGAATTGGACGAGGCGTGCGCATACACGCTCACTCCGGTCAGCGCGATCCCGTGCTCCGCGTAGACCTTGTCGAATATTTTGCGCGTGAGCTCGTCAATCTGCTCGGCGGAATAGGTGTCCGGCACTTCGATATGAATCGAGGCCAGATGGATACTCGGTCCGTAATCGTACACTATGAGGTCGTAGGCCCCGCACACGCCGGGGAAGGCGCAGACCGTCTCCTTGATCGCGCGCGCGACCTGCGGGTCGGCGCTCTGCCCCAGGATCTCCGAGATCGTATCCCGAAGCATCTCTATGCCGGATTTAATAATGATGACGGATATGATAATGCCGAGTATTGCCTCGAGGGAAAGTCCCCATATCAGGTAAATCGCCGCAGCGACGAGCGTCGACGCGGATATGATGGAGTCCAACCTGGAATCCTCCCCGGAATTCATCAGGGAGTCGGAATGGACTTTCTTCCCCGTGGCTTTCACAAAGCTCCCGAGCAGGATCTTCACGACCACCGCGACCGCGACGATAATCAGCGCGACCGCCGAGTAATCCGGCGTCTCCGGCGTGATGATTTTTTTGACGGATTCCACGAGGGAAGTGACCCCGGCGTAGAGCACGATCGCCGAGATTATCATTGCGCTTAAGTATTCTATGCGGCCATAGCCGAAGGGGTGCTTCTTGTCGGGGGATTTCGCGGCCAGTCTCGTCCCTATGATCGTTATGATCCCGGACGCGGCGTCCGATAGGTTGTTTACGGCGTCAAGCGTGATGGCGATGGAGCTGGTCAAGATGCCGATTGCCGCTTTAAAAATGGACAACAGGACGTTTACTGCGATGCTTATGACGCTAGTCCTGACGATGACTGCGTTGCGATTGCTATCTGCTTCAGGCATGGCTTGGTTTCGCCTCCCATTTGATTCGACATAAAAATGCAGTGTCAGCCGTCGTGTGTTTCTCAGGGAGTTATATTTGTTTGAACCGAGACACCGACGATACGTTTCCGTACTCTTCCCAGAACTGGCACCGCAAACATATTTTATCACAATCGCTCAATTAACGCAAACAGAAATTCCTGCAGAACTCCCTGTAATTGTAATCCTTCCCGGGGCGGCAGAGGACCGCGAAGTCTATGGAATCGAAAAGCTGGTCGCACGTTGCCCCGGCATATTTGAAATCATGGATGGCACGGCAAAACATGTCCGAGACCAAGGCGGCGTCGTTTCCGAACACGCCGCAGCCGAACGCGCCCAATATCAGGTGTCGGCAGCCCTGCGACGCCGCGACGCAGAGCATCCCCCCTATCCGCTCGCAGAGCATGTCCTCGTACTCCTGCTGGGACATCCCCTCAAGCCCGAAGCGCACCATCGGCGCGGCACAGCTCATCACGGAGATGGGAAACGGCTCCCAAAGCGTCTCCGTGGCGGCGTCCTTTATCACCTCCACGTTCGGTGAGAGCACGATCGCGTGGGAGCCCATCTTGGTCTTTCGCGCGTTGTTGTAATCGTAATATTCCTTTGCCCCCTCGCTCTCCAGGGAGATTAGAAGCGACGTCCTGCGGCAGAGGTCCTCCTCCTGCGCGCTCGCCCCGTTTCTGGTCTGGCCGCCCGGCCGCGTGGCGCTCGCCATGTTCAGCACGAGGATGCGCGGATCCTCCTTGCCATTTTTCCTTAACTCTTCATATTTTTCCTGCGCAAGGGCGAGGGAATCCTTATTTTCGCATCCGAACGCGCAGTGCGCGCCCTCGGCGGTTTTGGCAGAGGAAGCGGCATCCCCCTCCTGGCCGCACATTGAATTCATGCCGTCAGGCCAGAACACCTTTACCTCCCTCATCTGCTCCTGGGTGAAGCGGAGCCTTATCTCCTTGCCGTCTTTTGAATAACTTCCCTTTTTTAAAATATTCAAGGTGTCCTCGAGCACCTCGATATTCTTTTTCTTTTTCATCTCCTTCTTCCGCTCCCGCTCCGCTATCTCCTCATCGGAGAGACCCTCGTATTCCCGGGCGCGCATCTGCGCCGCCATCTGCTTTAACCGTTCTTCCTCGCTCATCTCATCCACGCCTCTCTTTCACCTGGCGGAACACCGCGTCACACTCCTCGCGGATGTTCAGCGCCGCCTCCATGTCAAATGCGGTGCGCCCCGGGTTTATCTGCACGACCACGGCGTCCCGCCTCCTGTAGCTCCAGTACACGCCGCCGTAGTTGCCGTGCGTCCCGATGGCAAGGATCAGGTCGGCTTTCCCGATCCACTCCCTCGCCTTGTTCACGTCCTCGTCCCACAGCCCGATGTGGCTGTATATCGGCCAGGGCTGAATCGACCCGCCGCAGACCGTGCAGCGCGGCAGCTCCTCCTGATTCCAGATGTCGTACCCGTCATAATGGCGACCGCAGCTTGCGCAGCAGTTGACTTGGAAGCTGCCCTGTATCTCCGCGACATTCTTCGACCCGGCCTTCGTGTGCATGCAGTCCACGTTCGTCGTGATCACGCCGATGAGCTTGCCCTCCTCCTCCAGGTCGCGCAGCGCATAGTGGCTGAAGCTCGGCTCATAATTGAACATCGAATCCCGAAAGCTCTTCATGAACGAGTCGCTGCCGTACCCGCCGCCCCTCATCCCGGCGAAGTGCATCTGCCCGTAGGTCACGCCCCCTCCGGCGATTGAGATCCCCGCGCCGGTCGTCGCGACGATGGCGTTGCTGCGGTCGATGTAGTCGCACAGCTGCTGTATCTTGTCTGCCTTTTGGTCTCCCTTGAAAAAACTCATAAGCGCCCCTCCTTTTTCAGCTCATAATCGCATCGAAAACCTCGGCGGCGTCCGCCCGGATATTTAAGTCCGCCCTGCTGTCGAACACGGTCGGGGACGGGTTTACCTGGACGATTTTCGTCCCGGGCTTCATCCGGCTCAAATACTCGTCGCTGCGAAATCCCGTGGTCCCGATGACTATCAGAAGGTCGGCATCGGCGATCATCTCTATCGCCTTTTGCATGCCTGTCTGCATCGCGGCGCGGTTTGCGTCGCCCTCCCTACAGAAGCTCGCCGGCATCAAGGGCTCCCCGCACTTTTCGCATCTCGGCAGGTGCCCCTCGTTCCAGACGCTGTAGTCGTAATATCTCTCCCCGCAGCCTATGCAGATGTTGTCCTGGAAGCTCCCCTGAAACTCCGCGACGTTTTTTGAGCCCGCGATCGTGTGCAGGCAGTCAAGGTTCTGCGTGACTACGCCGTAAATCTTTCCCTGCTTTTCAAGCTCCGCGAGCTGCCTATGGACGGCGCTCGGTCCCTTTTCGAATGTCGCGTCCAAAAACGCGTCCTTCATTATCTTGTAAAATTTCTCCGGGTTTTTACGGATGTATGAGGCCGAAAATACCCGCCCGGCGTTCATAGGCCCTACGCTCTGCTTCAGCCTGCGCATGCCGTAGAGATAGGAAATCCCCGCGCCGGTGACGGCGACCGTCCTGCCGCTCTCATCCATGTATTCCCGCAATTTCATGTACTCGTCTCTCATAGGTAATTACCTCCTTTTTCACGCCTTGGCCGTCCCGGAATAGATTTTGTCCCGGAACTCCCTCACAAGAAATACCAGTGTCGTCACGAC
>JAJQIQ010000126.1 GCA_021199135.1 Clostridiales bacterium
AGGTGTCAGGCGAGGCGCAGCATGGCCTTGGCCTGGTGAAAAGGGAAACAGGTGCAAATCCTGTGCGATCCCGTCACTGTGATGAGAAGCATCCGTCCATATGCCACTGGGAGACTGGGAAGGCGGCCGGATGCGTAAGGCTCTAAGTCAGGAGACCTGCCTGCCGTTGTACATGGGGCCGCTTCGGCGGCGCCGGGTCACGAGGATTTGGCTGTACGAACTGCACCGCCTGCGCGGGTTTTTGCGCGGACGCTGCATTTGACGTACCCATTTACTGTCCGTAAATGGGCTTTTATTTTCTACGCCTTTTTCCGGCCTAGGTGCCATGGATTGTTCGGAATAAAAAGTGGCGGCGACGCCGGAAAGAGAGGAACTTATTTATGAGAAAGAAAAGCATTTTGGCAATGCTGCTTGCGGCGGCGATGACAGCGGCGCTGCTGGAAGGCTGCGGCGGCAGTGACAGCGATGGGATAACGGGAACCGAGAATGTTTCAAACGCATCGTCAGGCACCGAGGGTGACGACATAGCTACGTCGACGACCGTGACGGAGACCGCCTCGGATGATGTGGCCGCAGAAACGCTCGGCGAGACGGAGTACCCGCTCACCGTGACGGACTCCTACGGCGAGGAAGTCACGATCGAGAGCGAGCCCGAGAGGGTCGTATCCGTCGCGCCGAATCTGACGGAGACCATGTATTTCCTCGGCGTAATGGACAAGCTCGTCGGCAGGAGCGACTACTGCGACTACCCGGAGGACGTGCTCGGCATCGATTCCGTCGGCTCGCTCTACACCCCCGACATCGAGGCGATAATCGCGCTCGAGCCGGACGTTGTCATCGTATCGACGCACTTTGACGACGAGAACTCGCAGAAGCTCGAGGAGGTAGGCATTCCCGTCATCACGCTCTACGACGAGGAGGACGTGACCGGGGTCTACGGGATGATTGAGACGCTGGGCGAGGTCGTGAACGCAAACGATGCGGCGGCGCAGCTCGTGGAGCAGATGCAGGATACCATCGACGAGGTGCAGCTTGCCGTGGCGGGGCAGGACGAGCCGACCGTCTACTATGTGGTGGATTTCGGCGAGTACGGTGACTACACCGCGGGCGGCGACACGTTCGTGGGCGGCATCCTTGAGCTGGCCGGGGCCGACAATATCGCCAAGGACGTCTCCGGCTGGAACATCGACACCGAGACCATCATCGAGGCCGACCCGGACATAATAATAATGTCCGAGGACCGCGTCGACGAGTTCGTGACCACCGCGCCCTACGACGAGCTTACTGCAGTGCAGGACGGCAAAGTCTACGGGATCGACACCGACATCCTCGACAGGCAGGGCTACCGCAACGCCGAGGCGGTGGAAACGATCGCGGAAATTTGCTACCCGGACCTCTTCAAGTGATGAAGTAAACCCATGCCAAATGAGTCTGAAATTCGTTTAAACATGAGGCAATAAATTGCGTATGGAAACAGAAAAAAACATACAGCAAAATAATTTTGATTCACACAGCAGCAGGGGCACCCGTCCGGGGTACCTCTGTCTGCTTTTTTTCATATTGTTTATCGTCATGGTCTGCTCCCTCTCCGTGGGCTCGGCGGACATCTCGGTCGGGGACAGCCTTGGGATCGTGCTAGATCGCATTCCATTAATCGGCAATTTAATTGACGGCTCGGGATTTTCTAAGAGCAGCCTGACCGTGATATGGAGCGTGCGGTTTCCGAGAATCTGCCTTTCCGCGCTGGTCGGCGGGATACTTGCGATAGTGGGCGCGGCGTTCCAGAGCATATTCAGAAATCCGCTCGCGGATCCGCACATCCTCGGCGTGTCGTCCGGGGCGGCGCTCGGCGCGACGGTGGCGATGCTCTTCCCGGGGATCACCGTCTCCGTGGCGATATTGGGGCTCGGCACCACGGGCGTGATGGCGTTCGTCGGGGCTATAATTTCGGTTTTCATAGTCTACAGCGTGGCGAAAATAGGCGGCAGGTATTCGACGGTAAACATGCTCCTCACCGGCACGGCGATGAGCACTCTGTTCAGCTCGCTGATTTCCCTTTTCATGACTTTCCACAACGACCAGATCGGGAAAGTCTATATGTGGACGATGGGGAGCTTTTCCTCCGCGAGCTGGCCGAGGGCCAGGTTCGTATTTATATTTGCGGTGGCGGGAGTGATAATACTGTCCGCGCTCTCGCGAAAATTAAATGTGCTGGCATTGGGCGACGAGGAGGCGGAGTGCCTCGGGATCAGCACGAAAAAATTGCGGCGGGCGGTCATAATAATATCGACGATCCTCGTGGCGGCGGCGGTTTCCGTCAGCGGCATAATCGGCTTCGTCGGGCTGATGATGCCGCACTGCGTGAGGATGATCTGCGGCCCGGACTTGCGGAAAGTCATCCCCTACGGATTTTTCACCGGCGCGATTTTCATCGTGATATGCGATACTTTGGCGAGGACCGTGACCGCCCCGACCGAGATTCCCGTCGGGATAATCACGTCGATCTGCGGCGCGCCGTACTTCATATTTTTGGTGTGGAGGCAGTATCGGAGACGGTAATTGCCAAAAATTAAGAGGGAAAAATAGATATAGAACATATGCTCTAAAAAGTGCAGGAAGAATAAAATATGCAGATAACAGAGATTGAGATTAACAACTTAACATGGATTCCCGACAGGCGAAAGCCCCCGGTGCTAAGCGGCGTCTCCGCGACATTTGCGCAGGGCGAGATCTATGGCATCCTCGGCGCGAACGGCGCGGGCAAGACCTCGCTCATCAGGCATATCCTGGGGCTTCTGCCCTACAGGGGGGATGCGGTCTGCTTCGATGGGATTCCCGCGTCAAAATATGACAGGAAGGAGTTGGCGCAGGAGATTTCATTCCTCCCGCAGTCGTTTGCGGCGGACATAGACTTCTCGGTCTACGATGTGGTGTCGATGGGGCGCGAGCCCTACCGCGGCACGTTTTCGATGCTGACCTCGCGCGACCGCGAGATAATAGGCGAGGCCATCCGCATCACCAACTGCGGCGGCATGGAGGAAAAGCGCCTCTCCACATTGAGCGGCGGAGAGCTGCAGCGCGTGATGATCGCGCGGACCATCGCGCAGGACACGCCCTGGATTATTTTGGACGAGCCCATCTCGAGCCTCGACATCAGGCAGCAGGCGGAGTTCATGAAGCTCATGCGGCGACTGAACGAGGAGAAGGGCAGGACCGTCATCGCCATCCTGCACGACCTCAACATGGCCTCCGACTACTGCACCCGCCTCCTTCTCATGAAAAACGGCGAGGCGATCGCCGCCGGCCCCACGCCGGAGGTCCTGACCCCGGAAAATTTAAGCCGCACCTACGACGTGCCCTTTAAGTTCCTGCAGGTCGAGGGCCGCCCGCAGCCCTACGCAATCCCGAGATGATGGCTGGCACTCCCCTATTTTACGCCTCAAATGGCATTTTTTGCTAGAAATTTGCCCCAAAAATGCGATAAAATTTTATAAAAAATGCTTGCTTGACGTTATGTGCGCCAAATGGCGAAATTTGTGCAAAATTAACAATACAATAGCAGTAAAACAAGCTTTTTGGCGTAAACGCTCGCCTTTTTGCACAAAGGCATGGGGTAGATTCTAAAAAATCAAAAGCAATTTCACAAAAAACTTGACAATCCGCCTCTACATACAATATAATAATCATAACTAATCCGTGCCCGTCGCGCCCGCATGGCAAAGGGACAAAAGGCGGATGGACGCAGATACACGACGACAGCACCAGGAAGAATGGAGGAATGTGGCTATGAAAAAGAAAATTTTGGCAATCGCTCTCTGCGC
>JAJQIQ010000041.1 GCA_021199135.1 Clostridiales bacterium
TGCAGGTGACGACCCAGCGCGGGTGCTGCGAGACCGGCAGTTCCAGGATGTATCTTTTCGCCTGCTCGAATGGCGCAAGCAGCGAGCCGTCAGACTGCCTTATCGCGCTGTTTAAGTTTTTCCCAAGGCTTTTCTGCTCGATGAGAACCTTCGTCTCCGCAATCGTCCCATCGATGAAGCTCGTGTTGTCCAGATGGACCTGCTGCTCGAATATGATATAGTCCTCGGGGTGCTCCACGCCGTACACGTCGCGCAGCAATGAGAGCCAGAACGGCTGGCTCTCGCCCTTCTCGTATCCCTTGCCTTTCCACCGCTCGGCAAATTTCTTCGCCGCCAGTTTCTGCTCCGTGTCGGTCATCGCGATGTCCTCCCGAAAAATTATATTCTTATGATAACATACTCTGTGGTTTTACTCAACCAGAAGATAAAAAAGACGGCTTATACAGCATGGACGAATCAGAGGCATCTTATAATCTGTGCTTTGCCTCAAGTAAAAAGTTGTTGCAATTATGGAACGATTCTGATATAATCAGAGAAAGTTTTAAATTCGAGGAGGAAGTAGTTATGCCACTTATTACATGTCCATCATGTGGAGCACAGATTTCAGACAAGGCTGAGAAATGCGTATATTGTGGATTTGACTTGTCTTCAACGAAGGCAACGGCAGCAAATAAATGTCCGGAATGCGGCACAGAATTAGAGACAGATGCAACTGTATGTCCAAATTGTGGATATCCTATAAGGCAGAAGGCAGAAGATGGCACATCATCAGAATCAAGCTTTTCGACAGATGGTACAATACAGGAACCCCCAAAAAATGGAAAAGGTAAGAAACTCATTGCTATTATCGTCATTATTGCAGTGATTGCTGTAGTCATCATTTTAGCGGTGATTATAAGCAATCAAAGAAAGGAACGATTAGAGCAGGAAGAACTCGAACAACAAATTGAGGAATACGGCCAAAGCATTTCGGAAATAACATTTGCTATACTTAGCAGTGCAAGTGATGCCGAATCAGCTGGTGGATTAATACATGATGTCTGGTATAATTGCATTAATAAACAGAGTGATTCTGAAACAGACAAGTACACTCAAAAAGCCACCGGCTCATACTATAGCGATTTTAATGATGCTTTAACTAATTTGTTCTCGGATTCAGATTTCCTTGCAAACATTGTATCGCTAAAGTCCGACCAGTCCGATATAACATCCATGATGAAGGATATGCAGAATCCTCCAGAAGAATGGTCAGAAGCTTATGATGCCTTAATGGACTTTTATGAGTCTTACGTTACATTATCAAATTTAGTTATCAGCCCATCTGGGTCGTTGATGACGTACACTTCTAATTTTAATGATGCAGACAGTGCGGTACTTGATGCCTATCAAAAAATGAAATTATATATAGACTAGACAGTTCTTCAATCAAGAATATGACATTGGGGGAAGATAAAAGAATGAGGTTGCAATATGCCTCATCCTTTTTGGCTCCATCTTACGCCGAATTCCACGGGGTAATTCAGTTTTCTCATTGATCGGCACGGCTCCTCTAAATTTCTGTGAAAATTCTCTCATTCTGACTTGCGCAATTTAAAATTTGGTTGTATAATGGTTGGTAAAGAAAGTAACGAAAACTTTGGGATGGGTGTGATCAAATGGAAATGGCAAAAATCTCTAGCAAGGGACAGATAACGATACCGAAATTGGTGAGAGATCGGTTGCGCTTGAATACGGGCGACAAGGTGCTAATCTTGGAGGAAAACGGCAGATTCTACATTGAGAATGCGGCCGATGTCGCGTTCCACCACGTCGAAGACGGCTTCCGAGGAGCAGCAGCCGAAGCCGGGTTCATGAGCGAGCGCGAACTGCAGGATTACGCAAATGATATCCGCATGGAACTGAAGGGTAATGCAGTATGAGGATTATGCTGGACACAAATATCCTGATATCCATTATATTTTTCCCTTCGGATATTACCCATCAATTTACGCGAAAGATTAGCTTTGGGCACAGAATTGTTCTCTGCGATTATGTTCTAGAAGAGCTGAGAATAGTTGTTGTCCGCAAATTTTCGAGCAGAAAAAATATTTTGGAGCAGTTCTTTAAAGAATTGCCGTTTGAATTGGTGCATACCCCAAGCGATCTGGATCTTAACAAATTCCCGAGCGTAAGGGATATAAAAGATTCCCCGATATTGGCAACAGCAATTTTGTCAAATATCGATATTCTCGTCACTGGCGACAATGATCTTCTCGTCATGGATAATGAAACACCAAAAATCATGACAATGCGAGAGTTCATTGAAAATTATTAAGTGTCGGCACAAGCTCATCAGCATAAAATATCGCCGCATTTTGATTAATCTTTTTATTAAATTGATTCTGTTTTGTCTTTGATCTGTTTGCCCATGGATCTTCGCCATCCCCTACGATTTTCTCCAATCAAGAATCAAGTCAATATCCTCCGAAAACCTTTCGATGACGTGATAGCATTTTGACAAACTGGTTCCGCCTTTAAACACCAAAGCGTTTTTATATGCGCATTCATGAAACAGGTGGTTCGGCATGAAACATACCCAGAAATCCTTCTCCACTATTACTGGAGGCAAACCCATTTCCAGTGCAGCGGCCTGAAAAAGTTCTGCTCGCTCCACATCTCCTAAAATGGCGATTCTTTTCATATCGCGCACACCTTCCTGACAGTCTCATAAACCCATCCGCTTGCGCTGGCGGCCTCTGACAAAAGCAGCTTTTTGTCAGAATCCGACAAGGTTTTCCGCAGACGCTCAATAACATCCCCCGTGATCCGTTCTTTTCCCAAGGTTTTTAACGCCTCTATGACCAGCACCGTCACATCGGACATATTGGAAATCTCCCGATTCGTCCTGTGCTTAAACGAGAGCGTTATATTATCCCACTTAAACTCCCTGTACGGACCGTCGCTGATGTATGACCACACAGTCGGCACCTGCGTAGACAAGCCTAACCGATTCAACGCCACATCCCCGCTCAGCGCAATATTCCAGCGGTAATTCCTGGCAATGGCGCTCGCCACCGCATCCGGATCGGCGGGAAGATATTTTTTTAACATTTCGCTGTATCTTGGCTTATCATACACGCCGTTTAAGATTCTCCGAATTTCCCCGGCATCAGTCTGGCGCTCCAGGCACTTCCTGACCGTCGCGGCGCTGGCGATATCCGCAAAATCCTTTGTCAGGAAAATAGTGCCTTCCTCCGACTTCGCTATTGTATTCTTTATGCCCTGATAAATGCTTTCCTCCATACCGCATCTCCTTTGTCGCGAAAATTATACAATAAACGCGACAAAATTGCAACAGGCAAATTTTATTTCCTAATAAGCGCATAGGGCCACATAAGCCTAGAATCCTGATGCCGCCCTCAATCTGCCGAAGGTAGACGACGTTGATATTGCTGCACTCGGACAGTTGTTCTGCATCAAGGTTGCGGGCTGAATATAATGTACCCATAAGTGTGGACAGTTCAAACCTCAATACTGATCATTCGCGCCTGTTGATTTCGCGCTGTCTTTATCTAATTTCTCGACGAGGCTCTCGCGCTTCATCCACACCCCGGAGAAGAAGTAGATGATGCCGGGGATCGCCGCGCCGCAGGGCGCAAGCCCGTAGCCGAGGACGTATCCCGCGAAGCCCATTCCCATCACTTTGCCGAAAATCAGGCTCAGCCCAATCCTGCATATCACGCCGTCCATAAGGCTGAAGACCATGGAAAGCCGCGCGTTGCCGATGCCCTGGACGAACGCGTTGGTCCCGCGCATGAACGCGAGCGGGAGGAACGTCCAGATTATGCTGTGGATGAACACCGGCGCGAGGGCGAGCACGTCCGCGTCCGTCGTGAACAGGCGGAAGAAATATTTTCCGAAGGCGAGGTAGATCGCCATGAAGACGAGGTGGAAAATAATCCCGTAGATGAACGCCCAGTACGTGATCTGCTTCGTGCGCCTGACGTTTCGCGCCGCGTAATTCTGCGCGACCATAGGCGCGGCGGCATAGCGGATGCCGATCGAGACCTTGTTGCAGATGTCGTCGATCTTCACGCCGACCCCGAACGTCGCCGAGGCCACGACCCCGACGCTGTTTATCAGGCTGTTGACGAAAAACATTGAGACATAGATCATGCCGGAGGATATCGCCAGCGGCAGACCCTGCGACGCGATCATCTTGAGGTAGCGGGTGTCGAGCCCCCAGTCCTTGAAGTCGAACTCGAAGCCGAGCATGTCCCTGTGCCTGTAAATATAGAAGAGGGAAAACAAAAATGAGACCGCCTGGCCTATCATCGTCGCCATCGCCGCGCCGACCACCCCGAAGCCGAGGATGCCGGTGAAGAGGATGTCGAGGACGATGTTTATCACGGAGGCGAGCGTTATGAATATGAATGGGCGCTTCGCGTCGCCCAGGCCCCGGAGCACCGCCGAGACCATGTTGTAGCCGAAGCTGAACACGAGGCCGATCGCGCAGATGCCGAGGTAGCTCATCGCCATGTCGTGGGCCTCCGCCGGCATGTTTATGAGCGTGCAGAACTGCGGGCGCAGGAAAAACAGCAGCACCGCGATTATCACGGCGAGCGAGAAGACGAATATCGTCAGCGTCCCGATAATGCGGTTCAACTCTTTTTTCTTGCCCGCGCCGAGCATCTGCGCGATGAGGACCTGGCCGCCGGTGCATAAGCCCGTGCAGAGCATCGTGCAGAAATTGAGCACCTCGCTGCAGAGCGAGACCGCGGAGAGGCCCGCCGTCCCGACGCACTGCCCCACGATGATCATGTCAACTGCGGAGTAGAGCACCTGCAGGACGTTTGACGCCATGAAGGGAAGCATGAAAAAAAGCAAAAGCCTAGGTATGCTCCCCTTGGTGAAATCCCTGATTATGGTCTTATCTTCCGACATTGCCGTTTCTTCCTAAATTAAAAGGTAAATTTCTCTATCTCCGCGCGGAGATCCATCGTCCGGTTCGACAGGTCGCGGGTGCTAACCGCGCTCTCGCCGGTCGTGCGCTTGAGGTTCTCGAAGACGCCGCGCTGCGCGATGAGGATCTCGGAAATATTGTTGAGGTCGTGGACGCTCTCGCCGGTCTTGTCGATTACGCCGTGCAGTGCGTCCTTCGTGGCGTCGGTCGCCTGGATCGCCGCCTCGACAATCTCGTTATTGAGTACGATGAGCTTTTCAATCTCCTCGTTCGCGTGCGTCGTCTCGACGGAGAGCTCCCTTATCTCATCCGCCACCACCGCGAAGCCGCGCCCTGCCGCGCCCGCGCGCGCCGCCTCGATTGAGGCGTTCAGCGACAGGAGGTTGGTCTGGCGCGCCACGCCGTTTACGGTGCCCAGGATGTTTGCGATGTTGTCGGACGACTCCTTGATGTGGTTTATCTGCTCAATGAGCTGCGCGAGGTTCTGCTCGGAGACCGTCGCGAGCTCGTCGTTGTTGCGGTTTAATATCTCGACGGAATTTTCCGTCTTCTCGGTGATCTCCTGCATGCTACTCGTCAGCTCGTCGACCGTCCGGCTCAGGTCTGCAAGCGACCGGCTGACGTCCGCCGAAACCTCCTCGGTGTCGGAGATTGAACGGTGGAAAACGCCGAAGGTGTTGTCGAGGTGCGAGACAATCTCGTCGAGGCTCGCGCGTATCGGCGCGAAGCTGTTCTGGTAGTCGATGCCGCTCTGGGCGGTGTAGTCGTTCTGCGCGAGCTGCGTGAGGATCGTCGTGATGTCGGAGACGTAGCCGTTTAAGGCCGCCTGCATGTGCGCAAGGCTCTGCTGCAGGTTCCAGAGCTCCTCGATCTCGGTCTGCACGTCAAAGTTGGTGTCGAGCCGCCCCTCGGAGAAGCTCTGCAGCTGCCCCTCGAGCGAGGTGAGCGCCGAAAGGCTCCTGTCGATGGTCTTTCTCACGCGCCGCCTCTCCATCTGCACGATCAAAAGGATGATCACGATGAGCACGACAATCGTTATGATGAAGCCGATTATCGCCGCCGTGATGTTATATACTGAAATGACGCTCCAGCCAGTCCCTTCGATGTCCGACTTGTCCGCGAGCGAGAATCCGTTGCGGAAGATGACGGTCTTGCCGTTCACATGGGAGTACACGGTGTCGGAGACGTCGACGCTTCGGTCCGCCGTCATGGAGTACGACTCGTCGGGGTCGGTCATGATCACGCCGTCGACGATGAGCGAGGCGTACTGCCCGTTCTGATAGGAGGACTCCATAAGCGCGACGAGCTCGTCGAGGTAGAAGTCGAGGCAGACCTCAGCCTCGTAGCCGTCCACATAGAGCTTCGTCGCCATCGTAAGGCACGGGTTCCCGGTGACCTCGTCGACATATACGCTCGTCAGATACACGCCGCCGTCAAGGTCGAGCGCGCCCGCGTAATAGCTCTTCTGGTCAAGGTCGAAGTCGTCGCCCGGAACCCAGCCGCTGTTCGTGTATATCGGAATCGGAGTATCTTTCGAGCAGACGTAAGACATTGATATGTACTCGTACCCCTCGGTGTAGTCCGCAAGGTACTGCACCAGCGCCTCCGGGTCGTCTAAAAGCTGCGGCTCCGCCTCGATGCCCTTCTCATATCCGTACAGGATCGACTCCTGCATCTCGAGCCAGTTGCTGACCGACTGCGTCTGCGTGTCGCTCACCCTCGACGCCCGCATGTTGATGTTCGCCACATAAAAGCAAATGATGACGATCATGAGCACTATCGAGACGATGCCGATGTCCCTCATGAACGTCGTCCCGAACATGCGCGACATCTTGTCGCCGAGCCTTACCCTCTCATTCTCTTTTCCCGCCATATCGCGACTCCTTTTTGTGCAAAAATATTTTCCGTCCCGCCGCCCGCCGCGCACGGATTTCTGCGCAGGCGGCAATCATATAGAGTCATTTTAGCATATGTTAAGAAGTTTTACAATGATTTCTTCAGCCCTTCGCACTTCCTCCTCGGTAGGCGGGAGGATGTCGTCGAGGGCGTAGGGGATGCCGAGCTCTTTCCATTTGTAAATGCCGAGCGTGTGGTAGGGGAGGACTTCGACTTTCTCGACGGTTTTTAAAGTGCCGAGGAAATCGCAAAGCGCGGAGAGCTCCTCGTCACTGTCCGTAAGCCCCGGCACGAGGACGTGCCGGATCCACATCGACGTCCCGTTTTCGGAAAGGAATCGCGCCATGTCGAGGATGTTTGAGTTGCCGCAGCCGGTCAGGGCGCGGTGCGCTTCATCGTCCATCATCTTTATGTCGAGCAGGACGAGGTCGGTGTCCGCCATGAGATCCTTAAATTCTGAAAAGAACGGCTCCTCCCGCGTAAACGGGTTGCCCGCCGTGTCCAGGCAGGTGTGGACATTCTTCTCCTTCGCGAGCGAAAACAGCCGCCGCATGAAATCCATCTGAAGCAACGCCTCGCCGCCGCTTACGGTGATGCCTCCGTCCTTGCCCCAATACGGGCGGTAGCGCAGTGCCTCCGCGAGCACGTCCTCCGGGGTGCGCAATGTCCCGCCGCCCAGCTCCCAGGTGTCGGGGTTGTGGCAATACTGGCAACGCATCCGGCAGCCCTGCAGAAACACGACGAAGCGGACGCCCGGACCGTCCACGGAGCCGAAGCTCTCGGTGGAATGAATCCGCCCAAGTATCGCTCCGCTATTATTTTCACATCCGCTCATGGCAGGTCCTCGCGATGACGTCAAGCTGCTGCTCACGCGTGAGGTCGATGAACTTCACCGCGTAGCCGGAGACGCGGATCGTGAAGTTCGCGTACTCCTCCTTCTCCGGGTGCTCCATCGCGTCGACGAGCTTCTCCTTGCCGAAGACGTTGACATTGAGGTGATGCGCACCCTGATCGAAGTAGCCGTCGAGAACCGCTACGAGGTGCTCCGCCCGCTCGCCGTCGGTGTTGCCGAGCGCGGAGGGGTGGATGGTCTGCGTGTTTGAGATGCCGTCGAGCGCCCAGCCGTAGGGGAGCTTCGTCAGCGAGTTCAATGAGGCGAGCAGGCCGTTCTTCTCCGCGCCGTAGCTCGGGTTCGCGCCCGGGGCGAGCGGCTCGCCAGCCCCCCGCCCGTCGGGCATGGAGCCCGTCGCCTTGCCGTAGACCACGTTCGACGTGATCGTGAGTATCGAGGTGGTCGGTGTTGAGCGGCGGTAGGTGTGGTGCCGCCTGATTTTGCCCATGAACGCGCCGAGCAGCCAGACCGCGATCCCGTCGGCGCGGTCGTCGTCGTTGCCGTAGCGCGGGAAGTCGCCCTCGACCTCGTAGTCCTTCGCGAGCCCGTTCTCGTCGCGGATGACCTTGACCTTCGCGTATTTTATCGCGGAGAGCGAATCGACCACGTGGGAGAAGCCCGCGATCCCGGTCGCGAATGTCCGCTCGAGGTTCGTGTCCATCAGCGCGAGGAGCGCAGATTCATAGTAGTATTTGTCGTGCATGTATTGGATGAGGTTCAAGGTGTTCACATAGAGATCCGCAAGCCACTCCATCATGTCGTCGTAGCGCTCCATGACCTCATCATAGTCGAGGTAGTCGGAGGTTATCGCGCGATAGCGCGGCCCGACCTGCTCGCCCGTCCGCTCGTCGACGCCGCCGTTTATCGCGTAGAGCAGGCACTTCGCGAGGTTCGCCCTCGCGCCGAAAAACTGCATCTCCTTGCCGGTCTTGGTCGCGGAGACACAGCAGCAGATTGCATAGTCGTCGCCCCACTCGGGCTTCATCACGTCGTCGTTCTCGTACTGGACGGAGCTCGTCGCGATCGAGATTTTCGCCGCATATTTCTTGAAACTCTCGGGCAGGCGCAAGGAGTAGAGGATCGTGAGGTTAGGCTCCGGCGCGGGTCCCATGTTCTCGAGGGTGTGCAGGAAGCGGTAGTCAGTCTTCGTCACCATGGGCCTCCCGTCCACGCCCGTCCCCGCGACGTCGAGCGTCGCCCAGACCGGGTCGCCGGAGAAGAGCTGGTTGTAGGACGGGATGCGCGCGAACTTCACCATCCTAAGCTTCATCGTGAAGTGGTCGACGAGCTCCTGCGCCTCCTGCTCGGTCAAGATTCCTTTATTTATGTCACGCTCGAAGTAGATGTCGAGGAAGGTGCTGACGCGCCCGACCGACATCGCCGCGCCGTTTTGCGTCTTTATCGCCGCGAGGTAGCCGAAGTACAGCCACTGTATCGCCTCGCGCGCGTTTTTCGCGGGGCGCGATATGTCGAAGCCATATTTTTCCGCCATAACCTTCATGCCGCGGAGAGCTTTTATCTGCTCCGCGATCTCCTCGCGCAGCCTTATGATCTCGCCCTTCATGCTCCCGCTGCCGCACTTCTCCTTGTCGCGCTGCTTTTCCTCTATCAGAAAGTCGATTCCGTAGAGCGCGACGCGGCGGTAGTCGCCGACGATGCGCCCGCGCCCGTAGGTGTCGGGAAGGCCGGTGATAATCTTGTTGTGGCGGGCGCGAATCATCTCGGGCGTGTAGGCGTCAAAAACCGCGTCGTTGTGGGTCTTGTGGTATTTCGTGAATATCTCCTTTATGCGCGGGTCGACCTGATACCCGTGCGTCTCGCAGGCCTCGACCGCCGTGCGGATGCCGCCGTAGGGCATGAACGCGCGCTTAAGCGGCTTGTCGGTCTGGATGCCGACGACTTGCTCCAGGCCTTTAAGCGACTCGTCAATGTAGCCTGCCTCATATGCGTCGAGCCCTGAGACGACCTCGGTCTCCATGTCGAGCACGCCGCCCTTCCCCCGCTCCTCCCTCTGGAGCTCCTGCAACGCGCCCCAGAGCTTTCGCGTCGCCTCAGTCGGCCCCTCGAGGAAACCCTCGTCTCCATCGTACGGCGTGTAGTTGTCCTGCACGAACTGCCGGACGTTTATCTCCTCTTTCCAGAGCCGCCCCGAAAATCCTTCCCACTCCTGCATCTCCGTCATGACTGTTTCCTCCTGATCAATGCGTCTTACATAATAGTAGTACAAGCGCCATATGGCGGTCAAGAGGAAAAGTGTACAATAATCGGAGAAATTTTACTACATATTGTGGTATGAGTTGTACAGATATACTAGATATGGGTCAATTTGGCGCAGAAAACAGCGAAAATTCGAACATAAATATGCACTATAAATTCTAAACAAAGTATGTTATAATACGAATATAGGCATAAACAACAGGGAGACGCGCATGGACTACTTTATAAATTACCTAACTATCATAAATTCTTTTATGAAGCAGTACGGCATTTATGTCGCGGTGTTTGGCATTGTCGCGGGAATAATATGCATCATCGTGGGCAGGAACAAGCACATCGGCGAATACAAGACAATCGGCGTCATGCTCATCATAGTCGGTCTGCTGTGCGCCGTTTCGTTTGCGCAGAACCATAATTTCTTCCCCGAAGTTGGAACGTATGGTTTTTTCTTTACCGGAAACGGCACATAAACGTTTACTCCCCCAGCAGCCCCTGGTACACATCCCTCCGGCTGACCCCACGGTCCTTGGCGACGCGGCGCATCGCCTCCTTGCGGTCGATGCCCTGCTGCTCGTAGAGCGCCATGTGGTCGGCGAGGGAAATCTTCTCCCACTCCCGTTGCTGCTCGCGCAGGGCGGCCTCGCGGAGCTTGCCCTCGATGACGAGGACGTACTCGCCGCGCGGCTCGTGGGCCTCGCAATATTTTAAATATTCGCCAATCGTGGACTGAACTTTCTCCTCGTGCCGCTTCGTAAGCTCCCGGCAGGCCACAAGTTTCCGCGATGCGCCAAGAGTTTCAGATAAATCTGAAAGTGTCTGGATAAGATGGTGCGGGGCCTCATAAATAATTATCGTGCGCGGCTCATCGGAAAGGTCGGAGAGCACCGCCGCACGCTCTTTTTTATCCCGTGGCAAAAATGCCTCGAACGCAAACCTCCGCGTCGCGAGCCCCGACTGCGTCAGCGCCGTCACGCATGCCGCCGCGCCCGGGAGCGACGTCACCTCGATCCCCTCCTCGTAGCATATCCGCACGATGTCCTCGCCCGGGTCGGAAATCCCCGGCGTCCCCGCGTCCGTCACTAGCGCGATGTTTTTCCCCTCCTTCATTTTTTCGACGAGCTGGTAGGCCTTTTCGATGCGGTTGTGGTCGTGGTAGCTCGTCATCGGGGTGTGAATGTTGAAATGGTTCAGAAGCTTTATCGTGTTGCGAGTGTCCTCCGCCGCGATGAGGTCGACCTCGCGCAATGTGCGCAGGACGCGAAGCGTGATGTCCTCCAGGTTTCCGATCGGGGTCGCGCAGAGATAGAGCATCCCACGGGTGTTTTCGTCAGTCATGTTTCTTCTCCCAAAAGTATTAAAGATGCCAAAAATAAAATCGCCGGTTCATGGCACCGTGCCCGGGCACGGAAAATATCGTTTTATTCGAAAATTTATTTGTCTTTATTGTTTCCTCAATACCCGTAAATATCGTAGATTTCGTCCGTGTACTCGCCCGGCGACTTGTAGACGATAAGCGGTTTGTCGACGATCAGGCGGGATTTGCCGCCGCGCAGCCCCTCGATGAGCACCATGTTCGGCTCCTTGTCGATGAACGGGTAGACGAGGCGCATCCTCTTCGGCTCGATGTGCGCCGCGACCATTTTGCTGAAAATTTCCGCGAGGCGGAACGGGCGGTGAACCATGTAGAAACGCCCGCCGGGCTTTAATATTTTCGCGCTCTCGCGCAGGATGTCGTCGAGCGTGCACAGGACCTCGTGGCGCGCGATGAGCTTTTCGTCGGTCTCGCTCTCTATGCCGTGGCTGGCAATCATGTAGGGCGGGTTCGTCGTCACCACGTCAAAAGAAGACGCGCCGAAAATTTCCGACGCGCCGCATATGTCCCCGGTCACGATGTCAATCCGCTCCTGCAATCCATTGTACGCCACGCTCCGCGCCGCCATATCCGCGCTCTCCGGCAAAATCTCAAGCCCCACAAAATGCCGTCCTTTTGTCTTCGCCGAGAGCAGTATCGGGATGATTCCCGTGCCGGTCCCGAGGTCGAGCGCGTCCTCATTTTTCTTCACGCGGGCAAAGCCCGACAGCAGGACCGCGTCCATCCCGAAACAGAAGCGCGATGGATCCTGGATGATGAAGTAACCGTTGCGATGAAGTTCGTCCAGCCTCTCACTGCTGCGTATCTCGATCCCGTTTTTCATAGTTCCGCTG
>JAJQIQ010000020.1 GCA_021199135.1 Clostridiales bacterium
GCGCAAATAGATTATCGCCGACAACGGTCGGCTCGCTCCCCCTGCCAAAGATTGTGAGCGGGCGCAGGTAAGTATTTCGGAGGCACTCATGAGAATTACAATCGTTGCGGTCGGAAGGCTGAAGGAGAAATTTTGGGCGGAGGCGGTTGCCGAGTATGTAAAGCGGCTGGGGAGGTATTGTCAGCTGGAGATAATTGAGGCCGCGGATGAGGCGACGCGGGAGGGGGCGGCGGAGGGGGAAGTGCGCATCGTGAAACAGAGGGAGGGCGAGAGGATTCTATCGAAGATCCGGGACGACGGTTATGTCGTCGCGCTCGCGATTGAGGGGCGGGCGATGGATTCGGTGGAGTTCTCCAATCACCTGTCGCAGCTCGGCGTGCAGGGCAAGAGCCACATCTACTTCGTGATCGGCGGCTCGCTCGGCCTCTCGGAGGAGGTCATCGCCCGCGCCGATGAGAGCTTGAGCTTCTCGCGGATGACGTTTCCGCACCAGCTCATGCGCGTGATTCTGCTCGAGCAACTCTACCGCGCCTGCCGCATCGCCAACCACGAACCTTACCACAAGTAAAATTTTCCGTCATGTGTCCTTGATTTTGAATTTTTTCTTGCAAAATCTTGCGAAAGTGATACAATAATACTTACGCAGGCGCTTCGGGCGGCCATACATAGATTACAAATGGAAGAGGGGAGAGCCGATGGCGAACACGAACGAACTTCTGAACAGAATAAACCGCTCCTACAGCACGATGAGCAAGGGCCAGAAGCTCCTCGCGACCTACATCACCGACAACTACGACAAGGCGGTGTTCCTCACGGCGGCGAGGATGGGCGAGACGGTCGGCGTCAGCGAGTCGACGGTCGTGCGCTTCGCGACCTGCCTGGGGTACAAGGGCTACCCGGAGTTCCAGAGGGCGCTCGAGGAGCTTGTCAGAAACAAATTGAACTCCGTACAGCGCATGGAGGTCACGTCGGGCCGCATCAGCCAGTCGAAGATTCTGGAGACTGTGCTGCAGTCGGACGCGGACAAGATAAAGACGACGCTCGAGAAGATCGACCACGACGCGTTCGAGCTGGCGGTAAAGACGATCCTCGGCGCGAAAAACATATATATCGTAGGCATCCGCAGCTGTGCGCCGCTCGCGAGCTTCCTCGGATTTTACCTGAATTTAATGTTCTCCGATGTCCACCTGCTCACGACGAACAGCTCGAGCGAGCTCTTCGAGCAGATGGTCCGAATCGGCCAGGATGACGTGATAATCGGGATCAGCTTTCCGCGCTACTCGATGCGGACGCTAAAGGCCTTGGAGTTTGCAAACAACCGCAGCGCGAAAGTCATCACGATCACGGACAGCATACATTCCCCGATGAATCTCTATTCCTCCTGCAACCTCATCGCCGACAGCGACATGGCATCTATCGTGGACTCGCTTGTCGCGCCGCTTTCGGTCATAAACGCGCTGATCGTCGCGCTTTGCATGGCGCGGCAGGAGGACGTCGCGCAGACGCTCACGATGCTCGAGGACATCTGGGACGAGTACCAGGTCTACGAGAACGACGAGATAAACTACGTCGACGACTCGATAAAGGCGCACTACGCAAAGATTGACGACGACGGGGGAGAGGACTGATGGGCGCAAGGACTGTCACAGTCATAGGCGGCGGCGCGGCGGGGATGATGGCAGCGATTGCAGCCTCAGATGCCGGCTCTAAAGTGACGCTTATCGAGCAGAACGAAAAGCTCGGCAAGAAGCTCTTTTTGACCGGCAAGGGCCGGTGCAACCTCACGAACGCCTGCGAGCCCGACGAACTCCAGAAAAATGTCGTGAAGAACCCGCGCTTCCTCTACAGCGCGTTCGGGCGTTTCGACAACAGGCAAACCATGGATTTCTTCGAGTCGCTCGGCCTTAAGACAAAAGTCGAGCGTGGACAGAGGGTATTCCCCGAGTCCGACCACTCCTCGGACGTCATCGCGGCGCTCTCGAGGGCGCTGCGGCAGCGCGGCGTCACCGTCATGCTCGAGGCCCGGGCACTTGAGATATTAAGCGACGGCGGGAAATGGACGGTAAAGACCGACAACGCGGACGAGATCGATTCTGACGCGCTCATAATCGCGACCGGGGGGCTCTCCTATAAGGCGACGGGCTCGACCGGCGACGGCCACCGCTTCGCGGAGGAGCTGGGGCACAAGGTCACGGACTGCTCGCCCTCATTGGTGCCGCTCGTCACGAAGGAGGGCTGGGTCAAGGACGTCCAGGGGCTGACGCTCAAGAACGTCGCGGTCACCCTTTTCTATAAGAAAAAGAAGATTTTCTCGGACTTCGGAGAGATGCTCTTCACTCACTTCGGCGTGAGCGGGCCGGTGGTCCTCTCCGCGAGCACGCAGCTCCCGCCCGAGCATGAGGATGGCGAGCTTGTGCTTGCGATAGACCTAAAGCCGGTTTTGGATATGGGGCAGCTCGACCGGCGAATCCTGCGGGAGGTTGAGCAGGCTAGAAATAGACACCTCTCAAACGTCATCCGCACCATGCTCCCGTCGTCGCTCGTCCCGGTATTCTTGGGGCTCTGCGGCCTCGATGGCGACAAGCCGGTAAACGCGGTGACGAAGGAGGAGCGGAAAGTCATAGCGGAGCACCTAAAGCATATAGAGCTTACGGTCACGGGGACGCGCGGCTGGGACGAGGCGGTGATAACGCGGGGCGGCGTCTCGGTGAAGGACATAAACCCCTCGACGATGGAGTCAAAAATCAAACCTGGATTATATTTCTGCGGCGAGCTCATCGATGTGGACGCGCTGACAGGCGGCTACAACCTGCAGATCGCCTGGTCGACCGGGCACCTCGCAGGGCAGAGCGCGGCGGCGAGGGTGAATCAGAATGTTGAAGATTAAATCTAGAATTAACCAAAACATCAGCACCGCAATTGCTTTACACGCGCTCTGGCATGAAAATTAAATTTAGATTTAATTACTGTGCTAGTATGGCAGATAGAATGACAAAATGAAATCACGATTTAGCTGCATAAACACTGTATCATCACGCAGAATCGTCTTGCAGCATAACAAGCAGTAAGCATTTGAAGCATAAACACAGCACAAGGAGGACATTCTCATGAACATAGCGATAGATGGGCCCGCGGGCGCGGGCAAGAGCACGATAGCCAAGCGCCTCGCGGCGGAACTGGGGTACGTGTACGTGGACACGGGCGCGATGTACCGCGCGATGGCTTACTATTTCCTGCAGAACGGGATCGCCGCGGAGGACGAGGAAAAAATCGGGGCGGCCTGCGGCGGCGTGGACGTTACGATCCGCTACCAGGACGGCGAGCAGCGCGTCATCCTAAATGGAGAGGACATCACAGGCAAGATCCGCACTGAGGAAGTCGGCAACATGGCAAGCGCGACCAGCGTCTACCCGGCGGTCCGCACGAAGCTGGTCGAGCTCCAGCGGCAGCTCGCGAAGAAGGCGGACGTCATCATGGACGGGCGCGACATCGGCACTGTCGTCCTGCCCGACGCGGAGGTAAAGATCTACCTCACCGCGAGCAGCAAGGTCCGCGCGAAGCGCCGCTACGACGAGCTTGTCGCCAAGGGCGAGCCCTGCGACATGGACACGATCGAGCGCGACATCATCGAGCGCGATGAGCGCGACAAGACCCGCAAGGTGTCGCCGCTGCGCCAGGCAGACGACGCAATCCTCCTTGACACCTCCGCCCTCGACATCGACGGAGTGGTATCGAAGATGAAGGAGATTATCAGCGCCCGCTCACAAACGTAGTCCATAGCGGTAGCGCCCCCGCTCAGCGCATTAT
>JAJQIQ010000220.1 GCA_021199135.1 Clostridiales bacterium
AGTGTGCCGCACAGCTAGGCTCTAGAAGTCTGCGATTTCGCAGCGCCAAAGCTGGCGAGTAAAGATTATAGGAGGTGCCGTATGTACGCGGTAATTGCAACAGGTGGCAAGCAGTACAAAGTATCCGAGGGAGACATTATCGATGTCGAGAAGCTCGGCGTCGAGGTGGGAGAGCAGGTTATTTTCGACCAGGTGCTCCTTCTGTCGGGCGACGAGGAGGTCAAGATCGGCGATCCGACGCTCCCGGGCGCGACGGTCGAGGGCTCAGTGATTCGCGAGGGCCGTGGCAAGAAGATCATCGTATACAAGTACAAGAGGAAGACCGGCTATCACAAGAAGAACGGTCACAGGCAAGCATACACCAAGGTAAAGATTGACAAGATCAACGGAACCGTCATATGATCCGTGTGACGGTTTACAGGCACCATGACAGGCCCGTGGGTTTCCGCTGCAACGGACACGCGGGGTTTGCGGAGGCGGGAAAAGACGTCGTCTGCGCGGGCGTCTCGGCGATCGCGATAAACGCGGTGAATTCCATCAGCGCCCTGACGGGCGACAAATACAAGCTCGATTCGAGGGATGACGGATACATCGATTTTCGCATAAACGGCGAGATGAGCCATGACGCGGAGCTCCTGCTGGAATCCATGGTGCTTGGAGTGCAAGGGATACAGGGTGATTACGGGGACAAATTCGTTTCCGTCAGCTTTAAGGAGGTATAGGACAATGTTAAACATGAACCTTCAGTTTTTCGCCCACAAAAAGGGCGTCGGTTCCACGAAGAACGGCCGCGATTCCGAGTCGAAGCGCCTCGGCGCGAAGCGCGCGGACGGGCAGTTCGTCAAGGCCGGGAACATTCTCTACCGCCAGCGCGGCACGAGGATCCACCCGGGATTAAACGTAGGCAGGGGCGGAGATGACACGCTCTACGCCAAGGTCGACGGAATCCTGCGTTTTGAGAGGGTCGGAAGGGACCGCAAGCAGGCTTCAGTTTATCCAGTTGCAGAAGAGCAGTAAAAAATGTGACCCCTGACAAAACCTGATGGCGTATGTCAGGGGTTTAATTTTGTTTCAGAAATGGCCTTGGGCTCAGGACGGAGGTGGGGCGTGTGTTCGCGGACCGTGCGAGAATCATAATTAAATCAGGCAAGGGCGGGGACGGCCACGTCTCCTTCCGGCGCGAGAAGTATGTCCCGGCCGGCGGCCCTGACGGGGGCGACGGCGGCAAGGGCGGCGACGTTGTCTTCGTCATCGACGATGGCCTGAACACCCTCGCGGACTACCGCAGCCGCCGAAAATTTGCGGCCGAGCCCGGCGAGGACGGAAGCAAGAGAAACTGCCACGGCAAGGACGGGGCCGACCTCATATTAAAGGTGCCGGAGGGGACGGTCGTAAAGGACGCCGAGTCCGGCAAGGTGATCGCGGACATCTCGGGCGAGAACCGGCGCGTCGTTGTCCTGCGCGGCGGTCGCGGAGGCCAGGGGAACCAGCACTACGCCACCGCGACGATGCAGGCTCCCAAGTATGCGCAGCCCGGGCAGGACGCGACAGAGGCTGAGGTCGTGCTCGAGCTTAAGGTCATTGCGGATGTCGGGCTCGTGGGTTTCCCGAACGTCGGCAAGTCCACGTTTTTGGCACGCGTCACGAACGCCCGCCCGAAAATCGCGAACTACCATTTCACGACCCTGCAGCCGAACCTCGGCGTCGTGGACATGGAGGACGGCGACGGCTTCGTCATCGCGGACATCCCCGGGCTCATCGAGGGCGCGTCGGAGGGCGTAGGACTCGGGCACGAGTTCCTGCGCCACATCGAGCGCACGAAGGTAATGATCCACATGGTTGACGCGGCGGGCACCGAAGGGCGTGACCCAATCGCGGACATCCGCGCGATAAACGACGAGCTTTTAAAATACAACCCGATGCTCCTCGAGAAGCCGCAGGTCATCGCCGCGAACAAGATGGACGCGGTCTACGGCGACGAGAACGAGATCATCTCCGCGCTACGTGCCGAATTCGAGGAGAAGGATGGCGTAAAAGTTTTTCCAATTTCCGCGGTGAGCGGCAGGGGAGTGCGCGAGCTGCTTTTTTATGTGCGTGAGCTCCTGTCGCAGTGCCCGAAGGAGGCCGTCATCTATGAGCCGGAGTTTGACCCGTCAAAGAAGGATGAGGATGACGGAAACTTCACCGTCACCATCGACAAATACGGCACTTTCGTCGTCGAGGGGCAGAAGATCGAGAAGATGCTCGGATACACGAACCTCGAGTCCGAGAAGGGCTTTATGTTTTTCCAGAATTTCCTCAAAGACCAAGGGATAAACGACAAACTCGTCGAGATGGGGATAGAGGAGGGCGACACCGTCCAGCTCTGCGGATATGAGTTTGAATACTATGAATGATAAAGGGGAGAATGAATGAACAGCAGACAGAGGGCATACCTCGGCAGCCTGGCAAGCAAGATTGAGCCGGCATTTCATATAGGAAAGGGGTCGCTCACGCCGGAGATCGTCGAGGCGCTTGATTTGGCTCTCGAGAAGCGCGAGCTTGTAAAAGTCGCAGTCCTAAAGAACTGCGATGACGACTTACATCAGCTGGCGGACATGATTGCGGAGCGCACGCACTCGCAGGCGGTCAAGATAATCGGGCGCAAGATGGTCTTTTACCGCAGGGCGAAGAAGAACCCGAAGATTGAGTTGCCGGAATG
The DNA here is from genome assembly GCA_021199135.1 of Clostridiales bacterium. Lineage (GTDB taxonomy): Bacteria > Bacillota > Clostridia > Lachnospirales > Lachnospiraceae > Roseburia. The sequence continues at coordinate 2,702 of JAJQIQ010000220.1, forward strand.
ATGGGAAAGAGGATTGGCATTCTCGGCGGCGCGTTCGATCCGGTTCACAAAGGCCACATCCACATGGCAATCTCAGCCTGCGATGAACTGGGGCTCGACGAGGTGTGGCTTATGCCGGTCGGGCACTCGCCGAACAAGGATGAAAATAACATGGCTCCATTTCAGCATCGGTACAATATGTGCCAGATCGCCGCAGAGCCTGATCCAAGGCTTTTTGCGAGCGATTTTGAGGTGTCGTCCATGTCTGCCTGGGAGGGTCATAATTACACATATAGGACTTTGGAGAAGCTGGATGAGGTTTTCCACGGGAACGAGTTTTACTTCATCATGGGCGGCGATTCCCTCGACTACTTCGACACTTGGGTAAAGCCGGAGCGCATAGCCGAGCTCGCGAAGATCGCCGTGGTTCCGAGAGATCAGTTTGACGTTCCGAACCTTGAGAGAAAGAGGGATGAACTTGGGCAACTTTTCCCGTGCAGTATAGAGATACTGCACTGCGCGATGAACCCACTCTCGTCCACAGAAGTGAGAGAGTCTCTGCGGGTGGGCAAGCCCTTGGAGGACGCGTTTCCGCCCGGGGTGCTTGAATACATCCGGGGACACGAGCTCTACAGATACGGGTTAAATATTAATTCTTGATTTAATATTTTCATTTTTTGCAGTAAATTCAACGGCTTTGCAGAATGCAAGGAGGACAGAACGATGAATGATGAGAAACTGCTGGAAATGCGAAAAATGCTCAAAAAAGATCTCGACAGGGAGCGCTACGAGCACACGAAGGGCGTGATGTACACGGCGGCGAGCCTCGCGATGGCGCACGGCTACTCCATCAAAAAGGCCATGCTTGCCGGCTTGCTCCACGACTGCGCCAAGTGCTTGCCGACGGAGGAGAAAGTTCGCCTGTGCAAGTCACACCACATCCCGGTCAGCAAAATCGAGAAGGAGAGTCCCGGCCTCCTTCACGCGAAAGCAGGCATGGCGCTCGCGAGGGAGAAATATCACATCAAGGACTCGGAGATCCTCCACGCGATTGCGGTGCACACGACGGGTGCCCCCGACATGAGCAAGCTCGACAAGATCATATACATCGCCGACTACATCGAGCC
>JAJQIQ010000107.1 GCA_021199135.1 Clostridiales bacterium
CTTTTGCACATTCTCGATATTCCTCATTGTTAAATATACATTTATGTGGTAAAATGGTGACATCGAGGGGTTGAATTGCGCCCGGGTCGGATTTTAGGTCGAATGAGGAACGATATGTACTATACGGTGCTTGGAATATATATGGCCGCCTGCGTCGTCCTGGGCATGGCGCTCCTTGCCATCCTGCGCATGGAGTCGAACGAGGGCCAGCAGTGCATGCTGGTGTACATGCTCTGCTCGCTCGTGCAGAACGTAGGCTACGTGTTTGAGATGACGGCGGACACCGCCGAGGCGGCATTGGTCGCGATACGCATGGAGTACTTGGGCTCCACGTTCATCATGCTCTTCCTCTGCGAGTACGTCTACTTCTTCTTTCGGGTGGAGAAGCCGAAGTATCTCTTCAGGGTGCTGATGGCGGTGGACGTGGTGCTCCTCGTGATGATGTGGCTCGATGAGCGGCTGCACTGCTTCTACAGGGCCACGGACTGGACTGTGGGGGCGCAGCACAGCTTCTTCGTCATGCACTACGCGGTGGGCTTCTATGTCTGGATATGCGTGGCGTTCTTCGTGCCGCTCGTGATCCTGGTCTACCAGGTCCTGCGCGCGGCGATGGCGCGGGGCAACGCCTACGTCCGCCGGCAGGCCATCTCGCTCGCGAGCATTGCCTGGATACCGATCCTCGCCTGCGTGATATACATAATCCTCCAGAAGACCCAGTACGACTTCACGCCGATCACGGTCGGCATCGCGATACTCGCGGTCACGTTCATTCTTTTCAGGAACACGACCGAGAACATCAGCCAGCTGACGGTCGGGAAGATGATCGACAGGCTGACAGAGGTCGTCATCATAGCGGACAGGACGGGGACGATCGTGGACCTGAACGCGCGCGCCGCCGAGCTTTTCGGCGACATAAGGAGCCATGGCATAGGCGAGAGCTTCGAGAAGATAAAGAGGCTCGACCCCGATGAGCTGAACCGTGCCTTCGAGATAAAGGGGAGGATGTTCGAGAACCGCGTGGAGGCGGTCTGCGCCCGCGACGGCGACGTCATCGGCTACCTCATCATGATGTTCGACACGACCCAGCTCCACGAGGCGATGGCGGAGCTTACGGTCCAGAAGGAGAGGGCCGAGGAGGCGAACGAGGCCAAGTCGGCTTTCCTGTCCAACATGAGCCACGAGATCCGCACCCCGATGAACTCGATCGTCGGCATCACGGAGATTCTGCTAGGGCGCGAGGACGACCGCGAGAAGCAGACATATCTGCGCAACATAAAGACATCCGGCGACGCGCTCCTTTCCATCATAAACGACATCCTGGACTTCTCGAAGATCGAGAAGGGCGACATCCAGATGCAGCGCCAGGAGTACGGCATCATGTCCATCATCCAGGACCTCGGCATGATGTTTTTAAACCGCATCGGCGAGAAGCCGATAGAGATGATATTCGACATCGACAAAAATCTCCCGGCGAAGGTCATAGGCGACGGCTCGCGGGTCCGCCAAGTCATCATAAACATCGTAAACAACGCGATCAAATACACGAACAGCGGCTACGTCAAGCTCGAGATCCGCTCGAAGGAGCTCCCGCAGGGCGGTTACGACCTGCTCTGCTCGGTCTCCGACACCGGGATCGGCATCAAAAAGGAGGACATGGACAAGCTCTTCGAGACCTTCACCCGCGTGGACATGGAGCACAACCGCACGAAGGAGGGCACGGGGCTGGGCCTCTCCATCGCGAAGAACCTCGTCACGCAGATGGGCGGACAGATCCGCGTCGAGTCGATATACGGCATGGGCTCGAAGTTCATCTTCGACGTGATCCAGGAGGCGACCCAGGACAAGTCGCCGGCCGTCGCGCTGGAGGGGCAGGAGGGCAAAAAGGTCTCCGCAGACATCAAAAACAGTATCGTTTTGGACACGCTGACAGGTCTTTTGGCGGATTTTGAAATGACCTATGTGCCAAAGCCCGGGCCGCGCGAGGGCATCGACTACTTCTTCGTGGACGCGGAGGAGTTTGAGGACAATGGGGCGAGGGTTTTGGACATGCGCTCGCGCGGGGCGAGGATCTTCGTCCTCGTGAACCCGATGAAGGACAACCTCGACGTCGGGGACGCGACGGTGCTCGTCAAGCCGCTGTACTCGCTTTCGTTTGCGAACGCGATCATGGGCGTCTCCGACGACGACCGCTTCGACTTCAATCGCACGGTGGCGTTCACCGCGCCGCAGGCGCGGGTCCTCATCGTCGACGACAACGAGATGAACCTCAAGGTCGCTAAAGGCCTGCTCGAGCCGATCCATATGCAGGTCGAGACCGCCTCAAACGGCGAGGAGGCCATCTCGAAGATAAGAAACGGCGAGCCGTATGACCTGGTCCTGATGGACCACATGATGCCCGTGATGGACGGAGTGGAGGCGACGAGGATACTCCGCGAGAGCGACGACGAGTACTGCCGCACGGTCCCGATCATCGCGCTCACGGCGAACGCGATCGTCGGCGTCAAGGAGGAGTTCCTCGCCGCCGGGATGAACGGCATGGTCACCAAGCCCATTGACCTGCGCGACCTCTACAGGACGGTCCGCGAGTTCCTCCCGCCAGGGCTCGTGCACGAGGGGGAGCCGGAGGATCCCGACGGCGGTTCCGCGGACAGTAAGGCGGCTGCCGAGACGGCCAAAATCGACGTCGGCGGGGATGACAAGATTCCGGCGACAGGGGCCGACGCGGCGGCACAGATCGAGATTCCCGGCATAGACATGGAAAAGGCGATGGCTTTCTGCGGCAACACAGAATTCCTCCGCGAGATGTTCGGCGACTACTGTTCGAACATGGCCGAAAAGTCGGAGCTCATAGAAAAGTTCCTCGCCGAGGAGGACTTCAAGAACTACACTGTCGAGGTCCACGGGCTCAAGGGCACCTCGAGGCTCATCGGCGCGATGAAGCTCGGCGATGAGTTTGCAGAGCTCGAGCAGTATGGCAAGGACGAGGACCTGCCGAAGATGCGGGAGATGACCCCGGAGGTGCTGGGGGACTACCGCGCGGAGTGCGAGGCGATTGCCTCACGCGAGAACACGGGAAATTAAATTTAGATTTAATAAATAGGAGGTGGCAGCATGAAAAAGATCCTTTTTGCGGCATCGGAGGCAGTCCCGTACATCAAGACCGGGGGGCTGGCGGACGTGGTCGGCTCCCTGCCGAGATATTTCAACCGCGAGGAGTACGACGTCAGGGTGATCCTGCCGAAGTACGCCTGCATGGACGAAAAGTTTTTGCCGACCATGAAGTTTTTGTGCCATTTCTATGTGAACCTGAACTGGCGCAAGCAGTATGCCGGCATATTCGAGGCGCAGTACCGCGGCGTCACCTACTACTTCGTGGACAACGAGTTCTACTTCGCGGGGCCGTCCCCCTACAACAACATCTACGAGGACGTGGAGAAGTTCGCCTACTTCTCTAAGGCGGTGCTTGCCGCCCTGCCCTACATTGACTTCGCGCCGGACATCATCAACTGCCACGACTGGCAGACTGGCCTGCTCCCGGTGTTCCTCCACACGTTCTACGGGGACGACCCGTTCTACGCCGGGATAAAGACGGTCTTCTCCATCCACAACATCAAGTTCCAGGGCCGCTGGAAGATCCAGGAGGTCATGGACATGACCGGCCTTCCCGAGCAGATCTTCAACTCGAGCGAGCTCGAGTCCTACGGCGAGGCGAACTGCCTCAAGGGCGGCGCGGTCTACGCCGACAGGATCTGCACGGTGAGCCCCAGCTACGCCGAGGAGATCATGACCCGCGAGGG
>JAJQIQ010000040.1 GCA_021199135.1 Clostridiales bacterium
GACGAAAAGTATAAAAAAACAAAAATTGCCCGCACATTCCTTACTGATTTGAAGGACACTCAAAATGGGAATAAGCCAGTCTGGAAGTACGTCCCCCTCCAGGACTTCACCCCCGCCTCCGACATCGACTGGTCGAAGTCGGTCCACGAGATCGACCTGCAGCTGTACGAGAAGTACGGCCTGGACGAGAATGAAATCAAATTCATCGAGGAGCACGTAAAGGAGATGGCGTAATGGCGGCGATAAAGATCAAGACCACAGCGAAAGTCACTCCGCAGTGCTATGCCTACACCACCCCCGGCGTGCCCGCGCACGACGGGTGGACGAAGATAGGATTCACGGAGCGGGACGTGGAGACCCGCATTTATGAGCAGACGCACACGGTCGGCGTCGAGTACAAACTCTGGTGGCATATGCGCGCCATGTACATGACGGAGCCCTTCGGGACGTTCACGGACAGGGATTTCCATGCCTACTTGAAAAAGCTCGGGGTCTCCCGCGAGGAGGGGACGGAGTGGTTTCTCATCGAGCCAGAAAATGCCCACGGGAAATTCGTGGATTTCACCCAGAACCACGGCCTGGTGTCCGGCGAGGACGTGGGCGCGGCCCTTCCCTACAAGCTCCGCGACGAGCAGGAGGAGGCAGTGCGGATGACGGAGAAATATTTTTCCGGCAGGGAGCACGCGGAGTTCCTCTGGAACGCGAAGCCCCGCTTCGGCAAGACCCTCTCCGCCTACGACCTTTGCATGAAGTTAGGCGCGACTAACATCCTCATCGTGACGAACCGCCCCGCCATCGCGAATTCCTGGTACGATGATTATGAGACATTTTTCGGCCCGCAGTCGGGATACATTTTCGTGAGCAACGTGGACGGGATCAGGGACAAAAAATATGTCTACAGCCGCGAGGAATATCTGTCAAAGATCGGCGAGAACACGAAGGGGTGCATAGAGTTCGTAAGCCTGCAGGACTTGAAGGGCTCCATCTATTTCGGCGGTCAGGTCGACAAGCTCTCGGAAATTTCCGCCGAGAAGGGAATGACCTGGGACATCCTCATCGTGGACGAGGCGCACGAGGGCGTCGACACCTACAAGACCGACACGGCGTTTAGCCAAATAAGCCGCAAGTATACGCTGCACCTCTCGGGCACGCCGTTTAAGGCCCTCGCGAACGACAAGTTCCCGGAGGAGGCGATCTACAACTGGACCTATGCCGACGAGCAGGAGAAGAAGCGCGACTGGGACCCCTCCGATGAGATGGAAAATCCCTATGAAAACCTGCCCCGGCTCTCCCTCTATACCTACCAGATGTCCGACATCGTCCGCGACAAGGTCAAAAGGGGCATAGAGCTTTCGGAAAATGACATCGAGGAATACGCCTTTGACTTGAATGAATTTTTTGCGACGGACGAGTCCGGGAAATTCGTACACGACGCAGATGTGAACAAATTCCTCGACGCGCTGACGAGGCAGGAGAAGTTCCCGTTTTCCACGCCGGAGCTTCGCGACGAGCTGAAGCACACGTTTTGGATTTTGCACCGCGTGGCCTCAGCGAAGGCCCTCGCGAAGAAGCTGAGGCTGCATCCCGTGTTCAGGGATTACGAGATTGTCCTGGCGGCGGGCGACGGAAAGATGGACGACGACGACGAAAACGAGCAGTCTTTTGGCAGGGTGGTAAAGGCTATATCTGAACATGAAAAGACCATCACCCTCTCTGTGGGGCAGCTGACCACGGGCGTGACGATCCCCGAGTGGACGGCGGTCCTCATGCTCTCGAACATGGAGAGCCCCGCCCTCTATATGCAGGCGGCCTTCCGCGCCCAGAACCCCTGCCTCTTTACGGATGGAAATGGGGAATCGTATAGGAAGCGCGACGCCTACGTGTTTGACTTTGACCCCGCCAGGACGCTGACGATTTTTGAGAAGTTCGCAAACGACCTTATCCCCGAGACCTCCGGCGACCGGGGCGACTTCGACAGCCGAAGGCGGCACGTCCGCGAGCTTTTAAATTTCTTCCCGGTCTACGGCGAGGACGAGGAGGGATCGATGATCGAGCTGGACGCGGAGAAAGTCCTCTCCATCCCCAGGCACATCCATGCGCGGGAGGTCGTGGAGCGAGGATTTATGTCCAATTTCCTCTTTGCGAACATCGGCGGCATTTTCGGCGCACCGAAAGAGATTATCGACATAATAAACGGCATGCAGGCAATAGAGGAGTCGAAAAAACTTCCGGACGTGGCCGCGGACGAGAACACGGCGGACGAGCTCCATTTAAATGAGGACGGGGAGGTCGAGATCCCGAGGGAAAAAATCATCGGAACGGCGAGCGACCTTTTCGGGGGCAAGATATATGCGGACGTCGATGAGCAGCTTTCCGCAGCCGTGGAGGAAATCCAAAAAGAAGCGGAACTGAAGCCGAATCCAAAGAAGGATGAACTTAAGATTCTTCAGGAAAAATTTGCAAAGCCGATCGCGGATGTGCTCATGGATTCCGCCATGGCACAGTACGGCGGCGATTTGAAGAAGTCCACGCAAAAAAACTTGGAGCGAAAAATCCAGGAGGCCACGGACTCTGTCGTGAACCGCGTGTACGGCGATTACAAGATTCACTACAACCAGCTCGTCAATGAACGCGACAGTAAAATCCACGAGGCGCAGCAATCCGGGGTTTCAATGGAGGAGATCACGCGAATCAGCGATGAATATGAGGCCAGGCGGCTCCAGAGCTATCAGGACATGGTGGGCAATATCAATAAAAACCTTCACAGCGACGAGACCGTAAAAAAGGCTGCGGAGACCATTGTCGAGACGGTCGAGACCGAGAAGCTGAACGCCGAGAAGGATTCGATCGAGGGCAGCGTGCGCGACCACCTGCGCGGCTTCTCCCGCACCATCCCGGCCTTCCTCATGGCCTACGGCGATGAAAACACGACGCTTGCAAATTTCGACGAGCTCGTGCCCCCGGATGTTTTTTTGGAGGTCACGGTAAACCCGCAGAATGGCAAGGGCGTGACGCTCGACCAGTTCCGCATGCTGCGCGACGGCGGCGACTACACGACCGATGACGGCGAGGAAAAACATTTTGACGGGCACCTTTTTGACGAGGTGGTATTTAACGACGCGGTCCAGGAGTTTCTGAAGAAGCGAGCCGACCTTGCGAATTATTTCGAGCCCGACCACAAGGGGGATATTTTCGACTATATCCCGCCGCAGCGCACGAACCAGATTTTCACGCCGAAAAAGGTCGTGCGCGACATGGTGGACAGGCTCGAGCAGGAGAACCCGGGCTGCTTCGACGACCCGGACGCGACTTTCGCGGACCTCTACATGAAATCGGGGATGTACATCGCGGAGATCGTGACGCGCCTCTACCAGAGCGGGCGCATGAGGGAGCTTTTCCCCGATGACGCCGAGAGATTGAACCACATTTTTGCCAAGCAGGTGTACGGCTGCGCGCCGACGGAAATAATATACCGCATCTGCCTGCGCTACATCCTCGGCTTCAGCGACAGCATCCGCATCGAGAAAAACAACATCCGCCTCTGCGACACGCTCGAATTTGCCAAAAACGGCACGATGGAGGAGGAGATGCGGCGGCTGTTTGGGCTGTGAAAATCAGACATTGAGGTGACACATATGACAGAAACCCAAAACATCGAATACAAAGAATCTTGGCGGGATGAATATCTGAAATGGATATGCGGCTTTGCGAACGCGCAGGGCGGCAGGATTTATATTGGGGTAAAAGACGACGGTACAGTTGTCGGTGTGGAGGACTCCAGAAAGCTGATGGAAGATATTCCGAACAAAATTCAGAATATACTGGGCTTCGTCGCGGATGTAAACTTGTTGAACAAGGATGGGATGGACTATATCGAGATAATGGTGAGCCCGCAGGAATATCCCGTGGATTATAATGGCCAGTATCACTATCGCAGCGGGAGCACGAAGCAGCTGCTCAGGGGGAATTCTTTGACCAGTTTTCTGATGAAAAAGACCGGCATCAAGTGGGAGTCTGCAGTCGTGCCGAATATTGCGATTGAGGACCTGGACAAGGAGAGTTTCGACATTTTCAAGAGGGAGGCTCTGCGGAGCGGCAGGATGGACGAGGAGTCGCTGAAGGTGCCTAGGGAGGAGCTCTTGGAGAAACTGGGCCTGCTCTCGGACGGGCATCTGACTCGCGCGGGAGTGCTGTGCTTTTACCGCGAGCCGGAGAGGATCATCGGCGGCTGTTACATAAAGGTGGGCTTGTTCGAGGGGAGCGAGATACTTTACCAGGACGAGATACGCGGCTCGTTGCTGTTGCTGGCAGACCGGGCGGTGGATTTCATATACTGGAAGTATTTAAAGGCGAAGATAAGCTACCACAAGGAGACCCGGGTGGAGACCTACCCGTATGCCCGCGAGGCGGTGCGCGAGGCCGTCTACAATGCGCTGATTCACTGCGACTGGTCGGCCAATGTCCCGATACAGATTCGCATTGACGCGAATACGTTGTCTGTTGGGAACTGTTGCATCCTCCCGCAGGATTGGACGGTGGAAAACCTGATGGGTCGGCATAATTCTGTCCCGTTCAACCCGACCATAGCGGACGTTTTTTACAGGGCTGGTTACATCGAGAGCTGGGGGCGCGGCATAAAGAAAATCTGCGATGCCTGTGAGGGACTTGGCGCGGACGAGCCCGAATACCAGATCAGCGGCTGCGATATCATGGTGACGTTCAAGGCCCTCCCAAGCGCCATAATAGATGAACCTTTGGAGGCGCAAGATGGACCTTTGGAGAGTATGGATGAACCTAAGAATGGCGGAAAGAGTGGCGGGAAGAATGTCCCCAATGTCACAAAGGATGTCACAAAGGAAGTCCCCAATGTCACAAAAGATGTCACAAAGGAGGAATCACTGGACACAAAGATACTGACTATTTTAAAGGATAGGTCTGCTGATACGACGGATGAGATTGCGAATACGTTAAATGTGAGCAGGAGAACTGTCCAGAGGAAGCTTGATGAATTAAGGGAAAATGGCTATGTGAGCCGTGTGGGCGGCAGACGCTACGGCCACTGGGAAGTTCGCTGACGTTGATGAACCCTTGGAGACACAAAATAGATCTTTGGAAGGTATGGATGAACCTAATAATGGCGGGAAGAGTGGCGGGAAGAATGTCCCCAATGTTACAAAAGATGTCCCAAAGAGTGTCACAAAGGAAGTCCTCAATGTCACAAAAGATGGCGGGAAAGATGGCGTAAAGAATCATTCCCAGGAATCCGCCAGCAGGAAATCGCGGATGTTGCGGTGCTTTATTTTTATCAGGTATAACTGACAAACAACCCCAAAATCAAATTTTTATCAGGCATAACTGACAAACAATCAAACACTTCACTTTCTGTCCTGCCGTGCCGATATACATTTAAAGTATGATTCAATGAATGTCCACCGCGATTGATGTGAACGAGATCGGTAATTGCGGCGGGCGGAGTGCAACGGAATGCAGCGTGGCGGGAGCACACGCGAAAAAATTCAGGGAAGAGGTGTTTTGACATGAGTTCAGTGATTTCAGTGGGAAGCTTGATAGGAAGCATTGCGGGCGGCAGCGTGGGAGTGCAGTCGCAGTCGGGTTCCGCGTCGGCAAGCCAGTCATCATCTGGTGCGACGGGGAAGTCCGGTTCGTCCTCCATATCGGCGAACGCGTCGGCATATCTGCCGGAGGACGACATTGACAAGGCGGAAAACGATCGCCTGTTGTTGCAGAGTCAGCTCGCGTCGACGAAGCTCGACGCGATGGGCGCGTATTTCGGCGCACTGCAAACTGCAGTGAAAGAATCCGGGTCGGACGGCATCCAGATGTACCGCCGCATCACCAAGCTGACGGATACCGAGAGCGCGTACAAGCAGACTGACAATTATAAAAACAAAAAGGACACGGACGCGTTCGTCGGCGACCAGGTCAATTCGCTCAAGGAGAAGCAGGAGGAGATCGCCGAGGCGAAGGAGAAGCGCACCGAGAAAGCCGAGCAGATCGAGAAAATCCGCGAGTCGGCCGCGGAGCGCACCGAGGAGATTGAGGAGCGCCAGGAGGCAGCCGCGGAGCGGGCGAAGGAAGCCGATGAATTTCGCGAGAATATTTCTGACAATAAGGCAGACGGCGTCATAAATTTAAATCGTGGAGATGAGCAGCAGGAGCACCCGGTCACGCAGGACATGGCAAAGCGCACGGCGGAGACATACCGCGCGGGCGCGGAGGCGTTTCGCAGGGAGCGCGAAAGCACAGCAGGCAACGAGGATGCGGTGGGAGTTTCGGGTGGAATAAATGTGGAAGTGTAAATTTTAGGCTAAAGGAAGATTGAATCGTGGATTGGCCTAAATTTTTGCTCTGTTTTTCAGCGAAGGAGGTTGCGTCGTGCGATATATCAAATAGATTGGCCGCGCCCCCAATCTTGGGGATCGCGGCCCTTTTACTTACTTTTTTACCAGGTATTTCCTCATGTCGATCGCGCACGCGATGAGGATGATGAGACCCTTTATGATGTACTGCATGTTCTGGCTGACGGAGAGGAACTGCAGCGCGACGAATATGATTCGGAGTATGAACACGCCGAGCACCACGCCGCCGATCTTTCCGGTGCCGCCGACGAAGGACACGCCGCCGATGACGCAGGCCGCGATCGCGTCGCACTCGTAGTTGAGGCCGGTGTTGGCCTGGTTGGAGCCGATGCGGGCCGACTCGATGAAGCCGGTGATGCCGTACATGCAGCCCGCGAGCGTGTGGACCATGATCGTGGTCTTCATGACGTTCACGCCGGAGACGTTCGCCGCCTCCGGGTTCGAGCCGACGGCGAACATGTTCTTGCCGAATGTCGTCTTGTTCCACATGAACCACATGAACGCGGTCACGATGCAGGCGAACCAGACGTAATTCGGGATCGGGACGCCCGCGATTTTCAGGATGCTGCCGGTGACGAAATGCTTGAACGACTCGTCAAGGCCGGAGAGCGGCTGGCCGTTGTTGCCGTTTATCATTATGTACATCAGCAAAATGCCGTAGACGATGAGCTGCGTCGCCAGCGTCACGATGAACGGGTGCAGGTGGAACCTCGCCACAAAGAAGCCGTTCACGAGCCCGACGATTCCGCCGACCGCGATGACGAGCAGGACGACGAGCGGGATCGGAATCACGGGGAGGTTCGGGAACATTTTCGCCCCGTAGGTCACCGCCTGGAGGAGCGACGCCGATATGCACGCCGTCAGCCCTACGACGCGCCCCGCCGAGAGGTCGGTGCCGGTCAGCACGATCGTCCCCGCGATGCCGAGCGCGATCGGGATGTTCGCCGCGGATAGTGAGACGATGTTTACGATCGACGACACGCTGAAAAACCTCGGGTTTTGCGTGAACGTGTAGATCGCCGCGACGATGATGAGGATGTAGAGGGCATGGTTTATGAGCCATTCCTTGCTGTCCCTCAGCTGATCTGTCCGGGATTTCGCCCGGAAATTATTCATAAGTTTCATTCTAAATTCCTCCTGAGCAGCACGATACCAAATGTGTGATAACTACGGATTTCTCCGTGCCATTATCACACATATTTGGCAGCGTACTGCATGATTACCTCCTGCGTCGCCTCCTCCGCGCTGACCTCGCCCGCGAGGCGCCCTCCCGACATCACGAGGATGCGGTCACAGATGCCGAGGAGCTCCGGCATTTCCGACGAGACGACGATGACGACCTTGCCCCGGTTCGCGAGGTCTATTATGAGCTGGTAAATCTCGTATTTCGCGCCGACGTCGATGCCCCTCGTGGGCTCGTCCAAAAGCAGCACCTCCGGCTCCGTGAGCAGCCACCGCCCGAGGATGACCTTCTGCTGGTTGCCGCCGGAGAGGGCGCGGATCTTCGTCTCCTGCGACGGGGTCTTCGTGCGCAGCGCTTTTATGTAGCTCTCGGTGTCCGCCCTCATAGCGCGTTCGCTCAGATAAAAACCGGCGCGCTTATATTTTTTCAGCTGCGAGATGACGGTGTTTTCGCGGATATTTAAAATCCCGAAAATCCCGGTCGCGCGGCGCTCCTCCGTCAGCATCGCGAAGCCGTTTTGGATGGATTCGTGGGCGTTTTTGTTGCGCACGGTTTTGCCGTTCAAATTTATCGTACCGCTCTTTCGCGTCGCGATCCCGAATATGTTCTCGAGCGTCTCTGTCCTGCCGCTCCCGTCGAGCCCCGCGATCCCCAAAATTTCCCCGCGCCTCGCGGTAAAAGAGACGTCGTTTAAGAGAGAGTACATTCCCGAGAGGTGCTCGACGGTCAGCGCGACCTCTCCGGGCTTGTTGGTTTTTGGCGGAAACTGGTGCGTAAGCTCCCGCCCTACCATGAGCTTAATTATTTCATCCATCTCGAGGCTTTCCGCCGGCCTCGTGGCGATCCACGTCCCGTCGCGCATTATCGTTATCTCGTCGGAAATTCGCTTAATCTCCGCCATTTTATGGGAGATATAGATAATTCCGCAGCCCCTGTCGCGGAGCATGTTTATTATGTCAAATAAATGCTCGACTTCCTGCTCGGTGAGCGACGACGTCGGCTCGTCGAAGACGATTATTTTGGCATCGGCGGAGACTGCCTTTGCAATCTCCACCATCTGCCGCTGGGAGACGGGCATCGTGCCCACGATCCTCCGCGGATCTATGTCAATTTTCAGCTCCTCAAAAATGCGCTTCGTGTCGGCGTAAATCTTTTTCTCGTTGACCATCACGCCGCCGATTTTCGGGTAGCGGCCAAGCCAGAGATTGTCCATGACGCTGCGCTTTAGTGCTTGATTGAGTTCCTGGTGGACCATCGCGACGCCGTTCTCTAGGGCCTCCTTTGAACTCTTGAAATTTATGTCTTTTCCGTCGAGCAGTATCCTCCCGGAGTCGCGGTCGTAAATTCCGAACAGGCACTTCATAAGCGTGGATTTTCCCGCCCCGTTTTCCCCCATGAGCGCGTGGACCGTTCCGGCCTTAACGCTCAGGGAGACATGGTCAAGGGCGCGCACTCCCGGAAAATCCTTACAGATGTTTATCATTTCCAGCAATGCATTTTCCATAATTATTTTTCCCCCGTGTATACCTGGTACGGGATGAAAATCTTGTTGCTGACCTTCTCGGAGATGATGTAGGAATCAGTCCCGTCCATCAAATCCTTGCCGCTTGCGATGTTGCCCGCGAGGTCCGCTATGCACTCCGCCATCCCGGCCGCATCCTGCATGATCGTCCCGGTCATCTTGCCGTCCGCGATGAGCTGCTTCGCCGCGTCGGTCGCGTCCACGCCGAACACCGGAATCATCTTGCCGCCATCGCCGAGGTTGTAGCCCTTGTCGTTTAGGGCGGAGATTGCGCCCTCGGCCATGCTGTCGTTGTTGCAGATGACGAGCTCGATCATGTTGTTGTTGTTCTCGTTGTACTGTGAGAGGTTCGTCGTCATGTAGTTGTTCGCCGCCGTCGCGCTCCAGTTTCCGTCCTGGTCGACCTGGTAGCGGTCGGAGTTTGACGAGTCGAAATATTCGAGCTCACCCATCCCCGCGTCGCTGAGGATCTTGTTCGCGTCCTCGACGGAAAACTGCGTGCGGTAAATCGCCTCGGCGTTTCCGAGCTGGCCCATGAACATCGCGTAGGAAATCTTGCCGTCGCCGTTTAAATCGAGGCTGTCGAAATTGTCCTTGACGTAGTTTCCAATCATGTCGCCCTGCATGTGGCCCGCCTCGGGCGCGTCCGTCCCGACGAATGCGCACTCGTCGTAGCTTCCGAGCACGTCGCCCTCGGTCTCGTCATCCTCGACCGCGCGGTTGAAGAATATGAGCGGGATCCCCGCGGCCTTCGCCTTGTCGACGATCTGCGACGACACGTCGACGGAGCCGGACGTCACGATGTTTACGATGAGCGCGGTCGCGCCGGTCTGGATCGCCGTGTCGATCTGCTCGTTCTGCGTGGTCTGGTTGCTGTTCGCGTCGTAGTCCTGGTAGGTCACGCCGAGCGTGTCGAGCTGCCCGTCGAGCGCGGTGCGCACCGACGCGATGTAGGTGTCGGAGTAGGTGTAGTAGAACACCGCGATGTTCGCGTCGGAGCTTGCCACTTTGCTCCCTCCGCCTTTCTGCGTGTCATTCTCCGTGCCCGCGTTGCCGCCGCTTCCGCACCCGGCGAACAGTCCGATCGCCAGCGCTCCCGTGAGCAGTGTTGCCAAAATTTTCTTCTTCATAGTGTTACCTCCTTTTTTGTGCATAATGCACGTTTTTGTTGCATAAAGGATAGCAAGATTGGGCAAAGATTCCCATGCGAAAATCTGGGAAGTTTTCTTGAATTTTCTGATTTTGGTAAGGGGTGATTTGTCGAGAAGTCTTTTGACGACAAGAAAACCCCCCGAAGGGGTTTTGATGAGCAAATAAATCTTGAGAGAAAATTAATTGGAGGGCTCCTCCGTGATTTTCGGCATCCGGATGGCGATGAGCGTGCCCTCGTCGAGCTCGCTCCTTATCGAGAGCCCGTAAGCGTCGCCGAAATAGATGCGGATGCGCTCGTTGACGTTGTAGATCCCGATGCCGGAGTGCCCGTCGTTGTCCTCCTCGAGGAGGCTCCTGCTCTGCTCCTCCGACATCCCGATGCCGTTGTCCGCGACCTCAAATATTATGTCGTCGCCGTCGGAGCGGATGCGGATGAGGAGCTCGCCGTCGTCGACCATCGGGGCGATGCCGTGCTTGATCGCGTTCTCGATTATCGGCTGGAGCGTGATTTTCGTGCAAAGGCAGTCGAGGCAGTCATTTTCCACATCAAACCGGTAGGTGAATCGGTTTTTGTAGCGGTAAGACTGGATTTTCAGGTAGCTTTTCGCGTGCTCGATCTCCTTCCTTATCGGGATGAGTTCGTGCCCCTGGCTCACGCCGATGCGGAAGAGCTGCGCGAGCGCGTTCACCATCTCCGCCGCGTCCTCGGTGTTGCCGTTTTCGCACATCCACTCGATCGTATCGAGCGTGTTGTAGAGGAAATGCGGGTTGATCTGCGCCTGCAGCGCGCGGAGCTCCGACTGACGGAGAGAGGCCTTCTCGCTCTTGACCTGCTCCACGAGCGCTTGGACGCGCGTCACCATGTGGCCGAAGGAGTCGGAGAGCATCTCGATCTCCATCGTCCCGGACATCGGCGAGAAGGAAAAGCCGTCCGTGTCGTCCTCGAAGTCGCGCATCGCGCCCGCCAGCCTGCGGAGCGGCGCGGAAAAGAGGTGCGACAGCCCGTAGCCGATGAGGAAAATCACGACGAGCAGCACGGCGAGTATGCACAGCAGCCTCGTCACCGCGACCGCGACCTTCGCGTTTACCATCTCGTCGACGAAGCAGACCGCGACGATTTTCCATCCGGCGCCGGAAATATTTTCGACGGCGTATATCGACTGTGGGTCGGTGTACACGCCCGCGCGGAGCGCGGAATCCGAAATATTTTTTCCTTTTTTATCAGTATTTTTTTCGCGCGGGTTGTATATCGTAATGTCGTTTTCGTCCGTGACATAGACGTAGCCGTGGGTGCCGATTCCGATCGAGTCGACGTAGTCCGTGATGTAGGAAAACGGCATGTCGATATTTATCTGCAAATTCTGTCCGCCTGCGTCCGGCAAAGTTTTGCTTACCGTGATGACCCAATCGGATTCACCGTCAAAAAGTGTTTGCACGTGTGGGCCTGTGACAAATATTTCCTGAATTTCCTCATCGCCCCCGAGGTAGGCAATCGGCTCCGCGTCGTCCGATATCTCTGCCGCCGTGTTCCAGAAGCGGAGGATATTCCCGTCCTCGTCGCTCACCGTGACGGCGATGACGTCGGAGCGCAGGTTTACCATCTCGCGGAAATACGCGTCGATCTCGTCGCTGGTCGATGTCGTCTGGTCCGACAGCTGGATGAGTATCTCCTGGACCCCGTCGATGTAGTTTTCCACCGTGTTTTTTGCGAGGCGGCAGTTCTGCGAGGCGCTCGCGACGGCGTTGTCCTCGACGGCCCTGCGGTACATCCTCGCGAACACTATGATGAAAGCGAAAAATGTGAGCGCGACGATTCCCATGACCGATAGGATGAAAATTCCGGAGACGGTCATCGACGGTAGAAATTTAATTTTTTTATGTTTCTTTTTTCTCATGCACCCTCCGCT
>JAJQIQ010000225.1:0-2118 GCA_021199135.1 Clostridiales bacterium
TCTCGTCGCGGTAATCCATGAAAATATTGTCAAACTCGTCCCTGATTGCAATACCAGTTCCAAACATCATCAGCCCCGCAACCGTCAGGCCCTCCCCCTCCAGTATCGTGGAATCATTTCCCTCGCTGCTCTGGTCGCGAATCATGGCGCGAACCTCGTATCCTTTCGCGTGATAGTCGCCCTCGTGATTGCGTTTCAATGTGCCTTTGAGCGGATTCTCCCCGACATATACCGGGCGCATCGTGTAATCCGCCCTAGGCACTTCAATTACGAGCAGGAAAACTCCATCCTGCTCCACGACATACACGTCGTCGTCCACCAAAATATTCGCGCTCACCCTCTGGCTGTTGATTGTGTTCCAGAAATCCTCCCGCAGTTTCTCCGGGTTTTCCACCCCACAAACCACAAACCGCTCCTCTGGACTCATCTCGTGCCTGCGTTCTTCCACGCCGAGGACCATCATGCCACCATGAGTATTTGCAAAGGAACTGTAAGTCTCATAGACAGAGCGCGGCACCCCGCCAGCCGCAAGCTTGCACTCCAGATTAATCTTTTCGCCCTGATGAATTTTCTCGATAACCTCGTCCCAAGTCCGCAATTTTTTCACCTGCTTCCTTATTCCTCTTTTCCTGCCTCAAACTGCCTCGCGAGTTGCGAAAACGATGAGTTGGGCTTTACCTGCAGCGACGGGATGAAAAGGTATCTCCACTCCTTGTAGCAGTTGACCTTGCCCCACTCGGAGGCAACCTCGCAGTATTTTATCGCGCGGTTTTTCTTCGCGACGACGTCAGGATTTCCCATCTGATCCTCGGCCTTGACCTCGACCAGGTAAATCTTGTCCTCCGCCTCGACGACGAAATCCGGCTCATAATTTTTCCCGCCGTTGTACTGGATGTTGAACTCCTTCGACGAGGGGCGAAGCCAGTTTTTCACGTCCGCATCCGTCTCTATCACCCTCGCGAATTCAAGCTCCGGTTCGCTGTCAAATTTCGCGGTCTCAAACACGCCTTTTTTTATCCCGTCAAAGAGGACCGACTTGATATTTTTCTTATATTTTCCAAATAGATTGTCGCGCTCGCTCCAGGTGTACTGCTGGGTCGAATTGTAATTTTTCGTCCCGACAATCTCCTCCTGTATAAATCCGTTTTCGCGGTAGACGTGCCGGAGCATCTGCCCGTAAATCTTGTCTGCGATGTCGCGCTTGTACATCATGACGATGTTTTGCATCCCGTTCGTCCCGTATGAATTTTCGTAGTGGTCGCAGACCTGCGATATGAGCTTGAACAGGAGCGAGTGGCAGTTTTCATAGTCGATCTCCGGCTTCCTTCTTATCTCATCGACTATTGTTTTTTTCGGGTTGTAGCCCTCGAAATCTATCGCATCCCCATGTATCCTCTTCCTGTCCGCCTTGTCCTCGAGGTTCTGCAGGATAAGCTCATTCTTTATCGGGACGTGGGTAAACTCGCCCAGGTCGATGTCGAAATCCACGAATCGGTATTCCTCCGCGCCCGCGTCCGTCACCTTTATCTGCGGGATCGGGATGAATTTCTCCTGTGCGCTGCGGTGCGTATCCTCGGCGTGCTGGTGGAGCCACTCGTAAAACGGCTCCGCGTTTTCCTTGAAAACCTCGCCTAGGTCCTTGTCATCCGAGAGCGCCTTTCCCACGTCGTCGGCAATATTTTTCAGTCCGTCCGAATCAATATTGTGAGACGGCGCAGCCTGGATTTCGCCCTGCACTTTTTCCTTGATGAGGCTGTCCGCCCTCTTGAATGCCTCGTCGGCTTCTCTCGATTTTTTTATTTCAGTATTTTTATAAGCCTCCTCGAGAACTGCATCGGGCTCGAGGTCGAACGAGAGCTGTGTACACTCCGCCTGCTCCCGCTCAATATCCTCCGCCTTTATGACATTTCCGGCCTTGAATATCGAGTCGCCCCTCTCGGCCTCCTCCATGATCTCCTTGAATTTGTCGTGCGCGGTCAGCATGACGGCGTCCACGTCGGGATCGCCGGTGCGCTTGCCGTATGGGAGCCTCAGCCCGCGCCCCACCATCTGCTCGCGGAGGATTTTCGACGCGGCGGTGCGCAGCGGGACGATCGTGTAGAGGTTGTTTACGTCCCA
>JAJQIQ010000225.1:2218-3781 GCA_021199135.1 Clostridiales bacterium
CGGGTTCTCCGGGGTGCCATGGTTTGCCGCGTACTGCCGCAGTTTCCGCTTCGCCTTTTCGTGGCAGCTGATCCCGTCGAGGAGCATCATCTTGTCGAGCTGCTCATCCCCGAAATTGTAGAAATCGATGTCCGAGCGCGTGACCGCAAACGGCGTCCTCGTGTACCCGTCGGCGATCGCCTGCGAGAGCGGATACTCGTAGACGACGTTCTTGAACGGGACCTGCTTCGTCCCCTTCTTTGCAAGCGGCGTCGCCGTAAGCTCAAGCCCGAGCAGCGGCTTAAGCTCGTTCAGAGCCTTCGAGCCCTTCTCCTCCCGATAATGGTGCGACTCGTCCATGATGATCGCAAGGTCCGGGAGTGACGCGAGAAAATTGTAGAACGAGTCCCCGATGACCTCGTTCACCTTTTTCATGTTCGCGCCCTCTTTGTTGAACTTGTCGATGTTGAACACGAAAATATGGACGTCGGACTCAAACATGGACATATTCGCGTCCTTGTAGTCGTCGTCCTTTATGACCTGCGGCGGCGCGGAGAAACAGCCGAGCCCCTTGAAGACATATTTCTCGCTGTTCCAATCTGTTAAATCACGTTTTAACTTTTCATAAATCGTCGTCCCGGGCGCGACCACGAAGAAGTTTTTTATGTCGTGGTTCGTGTAGAGGTAGGCGATGAACGCCCCCATCAGGCGGGTCTTGCCGACGCCGGTGGCGAGCGCGAAGGTAAGCGACATGAAATCCCGCTCGAAGTCGGTGCAGATCGGGTACATCTCATTCACCGCCGCAAGCGCCGTCTGGAGGTCCATTTCCTTTTGCGGCATCACTTTTCCCAGAATATCATCCAGTATCTTAAGCGAAGCCTCCTGGGGCTTGCGAAGGGACATGACGCCGCTGATGTAGTCCGTCGTGTACTGTGCAAATTCACTCCTCATCGCAGCCCTCCTCATCCTCGTAGACCGGCGGGCACACTATGTTTAAATCATAATTTTCCTTCCCGAACTCGCAGCGGTCCATCAGCATCTGGGGAATCTTTTTTACCGCGATATTTCCATATGCCTTCTCAGCCCCGCTGTCGTAGGAGCGGCAGGCGATCACCAGGTATTCGCCCTCCTGCATCGTCCCCTCTATCTGGTCCAGATACGCCCTGCTGACGTGGCGCGTCGTCACGAATAAATACGAGTTTTCATTCCCGGCCGACTGCTTCCAGAACATCGCCTTATCCGGGCAATATATAAATCCCTCGTGCAGCGCGACCGCCGCCGCGAGCATGTCCGCATCGTACTCGCGGTTTATGACGGGCTCCCCGAACTCGTCCTCGTTTATAAGCGACGGCGCGAGCTCGTAAAAACGGTATCCGCCTCCGCCCTGCCAGCCTGCAGACTTCGTGATGCCGCCCTGGTCCTCGCCCGAGATGACCTTGTCGAGGCGCACCTTGCAGTGCGTGTAGGCGTGCTCGCCCATCTCGATCCCGATAAACTTACGCCCCATCTTGTGCGCAACCGCGGCTGTGGTGCCGGAACCCAGGAAGGAGTCGAGGACAAGGTCGCCGGGGTTGGTGGCGATGT
>JAJQIQ010000222.1 GCA_021199135.1 Clostridiales bacterium
CACAAGACCCTCCCCGCGTTCACGCAGTCGGCGCAGCTCCACCTCTGCAGCGACAAAATCGACGCCGCCGCCGTCCAGAATTTCCTCAGGATCTACGAGAGCAGTTCGCCGTCCTACGTCCTGCTCTGCGGGCTCAGCCGCTGCATGGAAATGCTCCGCGACCCCGCGACGCAGGACCGCATCGAAAATTACATAAAAATGCTTGAATGTTTCCGCGAGAAAATGCAGGGACTGAAATATTTAGACGTGCTATCCGTGGACGATATCGGCAAAATAATAATCAGCACAAAAAATATCGGCATGACCGGCGAGGCCCTGCGCCGCATCCTCGCCGAAAAATACCGTCTCGAGCTCGAGATGGCAGGCCCGGCCTACGCCCTCGCGATGACGAGCTTCATGGACGAGCAGTGCGGCTTCGACCGCCTCGCGGAGGCGCTGATTGAGATTGATAAAAATATCGACAAAGAATATTTCTCCACGCAAAAAAATAGTGCCGCAATCAATCAGGATATTTCTTCCGTGATTGATCGCGACACCATGATTTCACAAAAATCTACCCCAGCGATTTCAAGCCTTTACTGTCCGCAGGAAAAATGCCTCGAAATCCACGAAGCACTTGAAATGCCCCGTGAGTCCGTCCCGCTCGCGAAGGCGGAGGGCCGCATCTGCGCCGACTACGTCTGCCTCTACCCGCCCGGAATCCCAATCCTCGCCCCCGGCGAGCGGATAAATGCCCAGACGCTCGAAAATATTTCACAGTGCATCGAGCAGGGGCTGAACGTGCAGGGGATCGACAATAATAAAATTCAAGCCGTCACATCGTGTAACTGTACGCCACGGTCTTGATCACATAGTGGTCGTAATCGGGGTACAGGCTACTGTAGATCGTGACGCCGACAGAGGTGTCCGTCACCTTCGAAGCCAGATAAAATGAACGCGTGTCAAGCCCGATGATATTGTCGTCCGCATCATAAATCAGGATGTAGTTGCACCCGGTTATCGGCTTCGATGCCGTGTTGGTGTTCGTGAGGGATATCGTGAGGTTTCCGCTCTCGTCCGTGGTCTCCTTCGCCGTCACCTTCACTTTTGACGACCTGTTTTTATATGTGTAGCTCGGCGTGTGGTATGCGCTTGATACCTTGGCCGTCGAAGCGTCAATGTCCACGTCGTATGAATAGCTATTGTAATAAATATAGTCGTAAACCGCCTTCCCCGCAACGCAGTTGGACACGGTCATCGTGTTGGAGGCTACGGTGTCCCCATCCCCATCCACCAGCGTATAGTCCACATAAACGCCGTCAAATGTCTGGTCTGTCTTGTTCTTCACCTTCACGAGAACGTAGCCGTCCGACATCTTGCTGAGCGTGACCTTGACGGCCAGCTTCTTTACCGTAAGATTCAAATAGTATGTGCCGTAGTTCGTCTTTACGGTGATTTTGGCTTTCCCGACCTTTTTTGCCTTGAGGTCTACTTTGTAGTTGGCGCTTGAATCTTTTGTCGCCTTGACTATCTTCTTATCGCTGGACTTGACGCTTTTTACCGTCTCATAATTCGTCCAAGTGAATTCCTCGCCCTTGTATACAGTGTAGCTCGTTGTCTTCGAGCTCGTGGCCGCCTGCGCGTCCGTGACCGGCACGATGACGACAAGCATCGTCAGCACCAGAACCGCCGCAATAAGGCGTTTTGTCAATTTCTTCATTGGATTGTCCTCCTTAAATCTAGATTTAATTTATCGGCAACTTGCCAGATTTTAAATAGTCGAAAATATCATCGCACCCAAACCGATTATTTCAAATCCGACGCATGAACGCATTATAACACAGATTCTCGGAAATGTCAGTTGTTTTTTGCAAGTCGCCGCGTATTTATCTATTGCGTTGGTGACCGCTTCAGCCTCCCCGTCGCGATTATCATGAACACGACCGCGACGACTTCCGCAGGCCAGAATGAGTACCAGATAAACCCAATCCCTGCAAATTTCGCAAGCAAATATGCCACCGGGATCAGCAGCACGAACTGGCGGATCAGCGTGCCGATCATGAGGATGATCCCGTTGCCGAGGCCGGACGCGCAGTAGCCGAGCACGACCGTGACGCAGGCGCAGATGAACGTCACGGAGATGATGCGCAGCGCCGGAACGCCCAGCGCGAGCATCTCCGAGCTCGCCGAGAATATCCCGAGCAGCGCACCCGGGACCGCGAGGAACACCGCCGTCGCGGCGAGCGCGATTATTATAGTCGCCGGGATGCTATAGCGGAAAACCTTGTTGATCCTGTCGGTGTCGCCCCGCCCGAAATTGAACGAGATTATCGGAAGGCACGCCTGCCCGAGCCCGTTTATCGGCATGAGCAGGAAATTCTGCAATTTGTAGTAAACCCCGAAAAACGCGACCGCCGTGGAGGAATAGGGCATGAGGATCGCGTTCATCGCGGCGACCATCACCGACGGCAGCCCGTTCGTCACCATCGTCGGCGCACCGATCCTATAAATCCTCCCGACGATCCTGCCGCTCATCCGGTAATGTTTGAACCGCACCTTCACTTCATGATTTAAAAACGTGTTCAAAAGCCCCGCCGTGATCGCGCCGAGCCACTGCCCGACGACCGTCGCCACCGCCGCGCCGCGTATCCCCATCGCGGGCGCTCCAAAATAGCCGAAAATAAGAATCGGATCGAGCACGATGTTCGTACCCGCGCCGACGATGAGCGACACCATGCTAAGCATCGTTCGACCGCTCGCCTGCAGAAACCGCTGGAACATCGTCTCCAAAAATATCGCCGGGCAGAGCACCATGCAGATCCGCAGGTACTGCGTACACAGTGTCGCGATCTCCTCGTCCGGCGTCATCGCCCGCGAGATCTGCCCCGCGAACAGCGCTCCCACGATCACGAAGACCAACGAACTTGCCACCGTGAGAATCAATCCCGTGACCGCGACATTCGTGACGCGCCTGAAATTTTTCTCGCCGATCAGCCGCGAGAGCTCCGAGTTCACGCCGATCGCCGTCCCGACGGAGACCGTGATCATCAGCACCTGTATCGGGTACGCCAGCGACGTCGCCGTCAGCGAATTTTCGCTCAGCCTCGCAACGAAAACGCCGTCCACGATGTTGTACAGCGACTGTATCAGAAGCGACAGCATCAGCGGCACCGACATGTTCACGAGCAGCCTGCCGACCGGCATGACCGCCATCTTGTTTTCTCCCTGCTCCATTTTCTCGGCCTCCAAAAAAATAATGCGGACACCATCTCGATAATGATGTCCGCATTAGTCATATCTAAAACCGCTCCCGCGGATTGTATTTAGGCGGAGCTGAGAGCACCCCAATACTTATTGAAATACAACAGCTCCTTTTGATGGTTCTATAGTAGCATACGAATGTGAACATATTATGACAGTGATTTAAATACTTTATAAAGTTTGCAAAATAAAAATTATCGCACAAAATTTCGAGCTCGCGACACCGTGAAACTCGCGGCAATTACATTAAATTATATCGAATAGGCGTCTGCTTGTCCGAATCCTACTCGTCGCACGGGTTCGCCGCCCGCGCATAAATAAAACGCCATTGAGAGGCTCTCCTCAACAGCGTTTTCCGATAGAGGTGACTGCCGGAATTGAACCGGCGATCAGGGAGTTGCAGTCCCACGCCTTACCGCTTGGCTAAGTCACCAAATGCCGCCACTTCAGACAAGTCTTTCAGTGACGCTATATATACTAACACAGATGCGCAGAAATTGCAAGGAAAATTTGATGATACCAGGGGACCAAAGCA
>JAJQIQ010000259.1:0-4136 GCA_021199135.1 Clostridiales bacterium
GACGACGAGGCCGTCGCGGACAAGATGGTAAAGAAGCTCGTCGGGATGCGGATATTCGAGGACGAAAACGGCAAGACAAATCTGTCGCTTTCGGACGTGGGCGGGTCGCTCCTTCTTATTTCGCAGTTTACTCTCTACGCGGACTGCAAAAAAGGGAACCGCCCGTCGTTTGTAAACGCGGGCGATCCCGAATTGGCAGATAAATTGTACGGATACATCATCGCAAAGTGCCGCGAATCCGTCCCTGACGTGCAGACCGGCATCTTCGGCGCCGATATGAAAATCTCCCTCTTAAACGACGGCCCATTTACGATCATACTAGATTCTAATGAACTATAAATTACGCTTTTTTCGCTTTCTCGACGCGGTTGCGGAACTCGATGATCATGTCCGCGCAGTCGGAAAGCGTCAGCATGCTCGTGTTGAGGCAGAGGTCGAAGCAACGCGCGTCGCCCCACTTTTTGTTCGAGTAATAATTGTAGTAGCTCGCGCGCTGCTTGTCCTTTTTCTGGCACATGTCGCGCGCCTTGTTCATCGTCACGTCCTCGCGCTTGCACACGGTGTTTATGCGGTCGTCGATGTCGGCGTGGATGAAGATGCTGATGCAGTCCGCGTAGTCGGCGAGCGCGTAATCCGCGCAACGCCCCACGATGACGCAGGACTCGGTGTTCGCGAGCTTCTTGATGGCGTCAAACTGCGCCAGGAAGACTCTGTGGTTTAATGGCATGTCCATGAACGGTGCGGACGAATACCCGCCCGAATACGAGTCCATGACCAAGGAATATAGGAAGCTGCTCGTAGGCTTCTCGTCGTGGTTCTGGAAGATCTCCTCACAGAGCCCAGACTCCTTCGCCGCATGTGTCAAGAGCTCGCTGTCGTAGAACTTGATCCCGAGCTTCTCCGAAAGGATCTTGCCTACCTCGTGCCCGCCGCTGCCAAATTCTCTCTCGATAGTGTATACATGATTGCCCATATGTATCCCTCCCATCCGCGTAAATTTCGAGCTTTTGCACATTTTGCCATGCAGAGAATTTGGCAAAAATGGCAATGTGCCAAAAATTTGCGCTAAACTTTCGTTTTTACTTTGTATAATTGTAGCAAACTTGCGCCAAGATTTCAAGCTTTTTTATGCACTTTTTCAAAAAAATTATTTTCTGTTTCGCAGCACGTTAAGCAGATGCTCAAAATACTCCGGGAGCGGCGCGGAAAATTCCATGTACTCCCCGGTGCGCGGGTGGATAAAACCGATAGTCCTAGCGTGGAGCGTCTGACCCTGCAGGTTCTTAAACGGCGATTTTCCCCGCGAGTAGAGCTCGTCTCCCAGGAGCGGATGCCCCATCCCCGCCATGTGGACGCGGATCTGGTGCGTCCGCCCGGTCTCGAGGACAAACTCCACGTAGGTATAATCCCCGAACCGTTCGAGGACCTTATAGTGCGTCACGGCGGGTCGGCTGTTCTTCTCGGTGACCGCCATCTTCAGCCGGTCAGTCGGATGCCTGCCGATTGGGCCGTCGCAGAGCCCCTCGTCCTCTCGCATGTTGCCACAGACTATTCCCTCGTAGACGCGGTTTACGGAGTGCGCTTTTATCTGCTCCGCGATGCAGGCGTGCGCCTCGTCGTTCTTGCAGACGATGAGCGAGCCCGTCGTGTCCATGTCGATCCTGTGCACGATGCCCGGGCGGATCTGTCCGCCGATTCCGCTCAAGGAATCCTTGCAGTGGTACATGATGGCGTTTACGAGCGTGCCCGACGTGTGGCCGATCGACGGGTGGACGACCATGCCCTTCGGCTTGTTTACGATTAGGATGTCGTCGTCCTCGTAGAGGATGTCGAGCGGGATGTCTTCCGGCAAAATCGCCGTCTCCACGGCGTCGGGGATCTGCACGTCGACAATCTCCCCCTCGCGCACGGCATAGCTGCCCTTTTTTGCCGCGCCGTCCACCCTCACGCCGCCCTCCGCTATGAGCTTCTGGAAGAAAGAGCGCGACTTCTCCGGGTAAATTATGCTAAGGAATTTGTCGAGGCGCTCGCCCTCCTGCGCCGCATCAACTTCGAATGATTCGTTCGTCATAAAAACTCCGATATGCAAAAATTAAATCTAAATTTAATAACTTCATCGGCGTATCTGCCGACCTCCAACAGGCAAAGATGCTCAAGCCATCTTCATGAATCCTCGCCGCCATCTTCACCGTCAATCTTCTTGTTCTTATCTCTCGGAGGGAATATCCTCGCGAAATCTTCCTCCCTGTAAAAGAAAATCACATAAATTATCAGAGCGACCGCCGACACCGTGACGTAGATGTCCGCGACGTTGAATATCGGGAAATTGATGAGCCGAAAATAGAAGAAGTCGATGACATAGCGCCGCGCGAGCCGGTCTATCATGTTGCCGATGGCGCCGGCGATGAGGCCCAGGATGATGAGGTTCAGCGGGAGGAAACGCCTCTCCCACTGGACGTGGTTGTACAAAAGGACGAGCAAAAACACCACGACGAGCGTCAGCACGGTGAGAAATGTCATCTTCGCCGCAAGGAAGGCCGCCGGGTGCGTGTCGAAATACGTGATGTCAAAAGCCCTCTTTATCAGGGAGACAGGGTCGAGGGAAAACGCCGCGCTGTCGTTCTCGAGGTAGCGCAGCTCGAAGACGCCCGGGATGATGGCAAACGCGTCCCTACCGCGCAGGAACGCCGCCGCGAGGGACTTCGTGACCTGGTCAAATATTATAGCAATTGCCGTGCAGGCGTAGCTTATGATAAGAACCTTCATGTTTTTCCGGCAAAATTTCCTCGGTTCCATATTAAATCTCCAATTATTCGTAAAATTTAAACGTGACGCGGAGCTTGCCCTTCTTGCTCTGTGTGCCGTCCGTCTCGAAGACGAACCGCCCTTTCTGGCGCACGGAGACGATTGATCCGTTTGCGCAGGACTTGTTGCAGTCCGTCACGCATTTCCCGTCGATAAAGACCCGCTCTGATGAGAGGATTTCCGCCGCCTTCGCCCTGGAGAGGCGGTAGGCCTGGGCGATTATGCAGTCGATCCGGTTCGAGGCGACCTGAGCCTCCTGCGACCGAAGCTGTGGATGCACATCCGGCAGGCCCGACGGCTCCACGGCGGATACCGTGACGTCCGTGTGCCTTATCCGGGAGAGGCTTTCCGTGATAAAGCCCGCGATGCCCTCCTCACAGAAAAAATAAAACTGTCCGTCCCTTATGAGGATGTCGCCGAGACGGTTCCGGTCGAGCCCTAGGCTCATCAACGCCCCGAGCACATCGCGGTGCGACAGCTTTTCCGCAAACTTTTCATTCCGAGGCCTTGCGATGAGGCAGCTTATCGGGAAGTCCCACTCATAACAAAGAGCATCAGGGATGAATGCAACCATCTGACGCTCCGCTCCATCATATCCGCCGAAGAGGCGGGATCTGGTCTCAAACTCCCGCGCGGCGGTGTGATAAATATTCTGTTCGTTCAAATTCAGAAAGCCGCTGAAAGTGACGATATCGCGGCGCTGTGCCTGCGCAGAGAGGTCGAGAAGCCGCTTCCTTACAAGCTCATCCCCGTCCACGGCCTAGACCTTGAAATCCGGGATGTCAAACGAGTCCATGAGGCTCTGGATGTCCCCGGAGATGTCCACGCCCTGCGGGGTCGCGAGGAAGATGTAGTTTGAGATCTTCTGGAGGTTTCCGTGCAGGGCGTAGGCCGCGCCGGACGTGAAGTCGATGATGCGCTGCGCGATGTCCACCGCGAGACCCTCCATGTTTATGACGACGGTGCGCCCGCCGAGGAGCGTGTCCGCGATCTCAATCTCGTCTTCTATTGCGCTTGGTTTAATTACACATACTTCCATGCCTGACGCCTGCCCTTGTCTCCTATTTTTTGAAATCGGTGTGATCTTGCTGCTAGTTTGCCTCTGCTGATGCTCCGTGAAGTCGTCGATTGGAGCCTTTGTGCTGCGCTCCGCCTTGGCGGCCTTCTTTTCGCGCCTTGAGGAAGTTTTGTTGCGCTTCCCAGCAGGCTCATCGTCATCGTCGAAGCCGAAATCGTCATCGTCCTCAAATTCATCGTAGTCGTCATCGTTGAGACGCATAACATCCAAGAACTTGTCTAAAACACCCATGCTATCCCCGCCTTTATGCTTT
>JAJQIQ010000259.1:4236-12073 GCA_021199135.1 Clostridiales bacterium
GATGTACTTGACCTTGTTCGTCTGCAGGTGCCCGATCATGTGCCAGCGGATGTCGTCCGGGAGGACTTCCATCTTGTCGCACATCTCCTGCACCTTGTTCTCGCCGAAATCGCGCATGCCAGTGTCATAAACAGTTTGCAGCATCTCGACGGGCTTGGTCTTGCTCACCGCGATAAGCGTCACATCCGAGACATCCCTGCCCGTCCTCTCGCACGCCGCCGCGACGCGCCGCTGCACTTCCTTTAAATTTTCTTCAAGATTTACTTCCATAGCACTCTCCCACCCCGCCCCATTTGCGGTCATCGTGTTATTTAAAGCAAACATTTGTTTGCAAGACGTCAGGCTTTCAATTAATTTCTCACCTTGTGACGAGTTCGTTCTCGCTGATCTTGCTCGCGTCGAGCGCAATGTGGTCGTAGAGAGCAATCCCATATGAGGTCTTCGTCTCGACGATCGCGTAGGTCTCGTTCTGCGAGATGATGTTTATCTGCTTGAACACCGCGTAGCCCTTGTTTATGTTGTAGACGCCGATCAGCGAGTCGGTGTCGCTGCCTATCGTGTATGTGCGGCTCGAGTCGCTCATCAGCACGACGTCGCCCGCCGAGACGTCCTCGCTGTCAATATAGTAATAGTCGTCGGTTTCATAGTAGATAGTCGGCGTGACCAGTGTCACGACGTCCTCGTCCTCCTCGGAGCGAATGAGAAGCCCCGGGTCTGACGAGTCGCCGCCCAGCGTGAAATACTCTTTCGGAACCGTGAAAAACTCCTTGGATGTGATCGCGGTGTTCGGAATCTTTAGCCCAGTCTGCTCTGATACCACGAGCTCGACGTCGAGGAAGCGGTCGTTTGCATAGCGGATCATAGCCGTGGTGAGCGTCAAATTGAGGTAGTAATTTCCACCTGATTTTATTATGGAAAACGGCGCGGACACAGTGTAGTTGTCCTTGCAGAAGCGTATCTTTACGGTGCTGCTGTCGGAGAGACCCTTCGCGACGTCGTCCGGCACTGCCATGATGAGATTCCACGTCTCGCTGTTTATCCGTTTGTAGACGGGGCTGCCAGAGGAGACATACTCTCCGGCGTAAAGGCTGTTTCTGCTGTAGCCCGAGGAATCCATCACGTCAGACGAGAAGTTGTCCACGGTGACGTTCTCGTAGCCGTCCGTGTAGTAGACGACAATCCCGGCCTCGCCCGCCGTCCGAAGGAAGAACGTATTGTTCTCCGCGGCGGTCGTGACGACATCCGAGAGGGCGTTCAGGGCGTTGACGCTGAGGGTCTGCGTAAGCTGTGCGCCGAGGTCGTCCCGGAACGTGTACACCGACGAAAAAGACGTCCCGTCGTAGTTTTCGGTGAAAGTGTCAACGTCGTCGGAGACTTCCGAAATCAGCTCGTCAGAAAGCTGCGCCTCATTTGATGCGGCCGCCGTGATCTGGTCGGATATCGTGCCCGCCGTGTCGATCGAGTAGACGATGTCGTTCACCGCCGCCTTTGCGCCGTTTTTGATGTAGTAGTTCACATAGCCGGACTGTCCCGCATAGACTATCGTCTCGTCGCGGACCGCGAGCGCACTGTAGACATGGTTAGTCGCGATCGTGCCCTGCCCGACCTCGTACTCCGCCGCGGTGCTTTTCGTGAAGTACGAAAACACGTTGAAGAGCACATATATAATTATTATGAGGAAAATCACGACTCCGACGTTCAGATGGTTCCGCCTTCCCATGCGCACCACGTTCGAGGCCTGCGCACTCTCCTGCCGCTGCCCTTGCTTCTCCTCATTTTATCTCATCGATGGTCTTCCCTCTGCCGCCTCTCGCCAAACTGTTCACCTCGCCTATTTTTCACATCTAGACTGCGGAATTTGCCTATATATTATAATTCTATCACTTATCCCCCATTGCGTCAAATCAGATGACAAATCTTCCCAACTGTGCTAGAATACCCGTGAAAAAAAATTGCGAGGTGATTTTCATGGCATTCGACGGGACGGTCATTGCGGCGCTGGTAAAAGAGCTGAACGAGACCATTTTAAATACTAAGATAAACAAGATCGCGCAGCCGGAGGGCGATGAGCTCTTGCTTACGCTGAAAGGCAACGGGGCGCAATATCGTCTTGCGCTATCGGCGAGCGCGTCGCTGCCGTTTCTGTACCTCACGGAGGAAAATAAGCAAAGCCCCCTGACCGCGCCGGCGTTCTGCATGCTGCTGAGAAAGCACATCGCGGGCGGCCGGATAATCGGCGTCACCCAGCCCGGGATGGAGCGGATAATAAATTTTCGGATCGAGCACCTCGACGAGATGGGCGACCTCTGCATAAAGACGCTCGTCGTAGAGCTCATGGGAAAACATTCCAACATAATATTCTGCGCGCAGGACGGGACGATAATCGATAGCATAAAGCGCGTCTCCTCGGCGGTAAGCTCCGTGCGCGAGGTCCTGCCCGGCAAGCCCTACGCCATCGCGGCGACGCAGGAGGACAAGAAAAACCCGCTTACGATCGGCGAGGGCGAACTTTTTGCGCTGATGGGGAAATCACCGACCACGGTCTGCAAGGCGATATACGGCACGCTTACCGGCGTAAGCCCCGTCATCGCAAACGAGATCGCCTACCGCGCCGGGATCGACGGCGAGCAGCCCGTCGCGTCGTATTCCGAGGATGAGATAAGGCATTTATGCCATCAGGTAAGGATATTTTTTGACGACATAAACGACGGCAAATTTACTCCTGTGATCGTCAGGAAAGGCAATGAGCCGATAGAATTTTCCGCGGTGGAGCTTTCGATGTACAGAGACTGCGAAGTGCAGAGCTACGAGAGCATCTCGCGAGTGCTCGAGGTCTACTACGCGGAGAAAAACGTCTACACTCGCATCCGCCAGAAATCCGCCGATCTGCGCCGCATCGTAAGCACCGCGCTCGAGCGCTGCGCAAAAAAATATGATTTACAAATGAAGCAACTGCGGGATTCCGAGAAAAGGGAAAAATACCGGCTCTACGGCGAGATGATCCAGAGCTTCGGCTATGGCCTGCCGGAGGGATCGAAGGAGCTTGTCGCAAAAAATTATTATGATGAAAACAAAGAGATAAAAGTCCCGCTCGACCCCACTCTCACGCCGCAGGAGAACGCCCAGAAATATTTTGAAAAATACGGGAAACTGAAGCGCACCGCCGAGGCCCTCTCGAAGCTCACCGAGGAGACGAAGGCGACGCTAGACCACCTCGAGTCCATCCAGACATCGCTCGACATCGCCCGCAGCGCGGACGACCTCGTGCAGATCCGCGAGGAGCTCGTGGAGTACGGCTTCATAAAGAAGGGGCGCGGCGGCAAGAAGGAGAAGGTCAAGAGCCGCCCGTTCCACTACGTCTCCTCCGACGGCTACGACATGTACGTCGGCAAAAACAACTACCAGAACGACGAGCTGACATTCAAGTTTGCGACAGGCAACGACTGGTGGTTCCACGCGAAGAAGATCCCGGGCTCGCACGTCGTCGTAAAGAGCAAGGACGGTGAGATGCCCGACCGGGTCTTTGAGGAGGCGGGGAGCCTCGCCGCGTACTACTCCAAGGGGAGAGACAGCGAGAAGCTGGAGGTGGACTATCTCCAAAAGAAGAATGTCAAGAAGCCGGCGGGCGCCGCGCCGGGGTTTGTGGTCTACTACACGAACTTCTCGCTCGTCGCCCGCCCGGACATAAGTAACTTGAAACTGGTGGAGGATGCGCCCGCACCAAAACAATGATGAGAAGGTCCGGCAGCCGACGACTCCACGGCGGACACGCCTACGGCTAAAGGTCCGCCGTCGGGAGCATCGTCTGTCGGACCTAGCTACGTTTCGAGCGGGCGCAACTCTACGTTGTGGCGTTATGCGGAGGTAGCTGTCGCTATGGGCTACACAGTGTGACAGTCATAAGTTAGTCATGCCTAACCTCCCGTCGCGAGCCTCTGCGAATTCTTTCATCTTCTCACGGAGGGGGGCGTGGCGGGCGTCCGAGAGGTCGGGGTCGGAGGCGAGGAGGGATTTCGCGGCGTCGGAGGCGGATTTGAGCACGTCCGCGTCCTGGTAGATGTCAGCGAGGCGGAAGACGAGGTCGCCGCTCTGGCGGATCCCGAAGAAATCGCCCGGGCCGCGGAGCTTTAAGTCCTGCGAGGCGATGTAGAACCCGTCGTTTGACGCATTCAGCGTCTCGAGGCGCTCCTTGGCGGCCTCGGTCCCCGAAGTGTTTACCATGATGCAGTAGGACTGCGCGTCCCCTCGGCCCACGCGCCCGCGCAGCTGGTGGAGCTGGGCGAGCCCGAACCGCTCGGCGTTCTCGATCATCATGACCGTCGCGTTCGGGACGTTGACCCCGACCTCGACGACCGTCGTCGAGACGAGCACCTGCGCGTCGTTTGCCGCGAAATGCTCCATAACGTCGGTCTTCTTCTCGCTCTTCATGCGCCCGTTTAGGACCGCAACGCAGATGTCGTCCGGGAAATGCTCGGCGAGCATGTTCGCGTAGTCCATCACGTTCTCCCCCTCCATGTTATCGCTCGCCTCGACCATCGGGCAGATGACGTAGGCCTGGTGCCCAAGGCGCACCTGCTTTTCGATGAAATCGTAGGCGGTCTTTCGGTAGGAGGCGTCGACGACGCAGTTCTTTATCGGGAGTCGGTGCGCCGGGACCTCGTCGATCACGGAGATGTCGAGGTCGCCGTAGATTATTATCGCAAGCGTCCTAGGAATCGGCGTCGCGCTCATCACGAGGATGTGCGGCGTGTGCTTCCCCTTCTTTGAGAACGTCTCGCGCTGGAGGACGCCGAAGCGGTGCTGCTCGTCCGTGACGACGAACGCGAGGTTTGAGTACACCGCCCTCTCCTGAAACAGCGAGTGCGTCCCTATGATGATCGCGTTCTTCTCCGTGATCATCCGCTTTCGCGCGCGGCTCTTTTCCGCCGCGCTCATCGAGCCGGTCAAAAGGATGAGCGGCGGGTTTATCCCGAAAGTCTTGCAAAGATCTGTAAACGTCTCAAAATGCTGCCTCGCGAGCACCTCGGTCGGGGCCATGATCGCGGACTGGTAGCCATTGTACGAGGTCCACGCCATCGCGAGGAAGGCTATTATCGTCTTGCCGGAGCCGACGTCGCCCTGCAGGAGGCGCTGCATGCAGGACTGCCCCGCCATGTCCGCCATCATCTCGGTGAGCGCGCGCCTTTGCGCCCCCGTGAGCTCATAGGGGAGCTTTTCCACGAGACCCCAGACAAACTCCGGGTCTTCAAAGGCAAACGTGCTCTCCTCGCGGCTTTGGCACTGGCGCTGGTACTGCATCTGCACGACGAAGAGGAAAAATTCGTCGAAGACGAGCCGCCGCCGCGCCGCGATGAGCGCCTCCATCGAATCCGGGAAATGGATCTGGGAGACCGCCCATCCGTAGTCGCAGAGATTGCACTCCTCCCTTATCTCATATGGCAGGTAGTCTGGGACATCCTCCCCGTCCGACAAAAGCGTCCGCAGGCTCTTTATGATGAGGTTGTTCGTCACGCCCGCGGTCAATGCGTAGACCGGGAGGAGCTGGCCTTCTATTTTCCCGTAATCCTCGGGCGAATAGACCGTCGGCTGCTCCATCGCAAACCCGCCGCCCTTTTTATAAATTTTTCCATAAAAAATGTAGTGCTTTCCTGGGATAATCGTGTTTTTCAGAAATGTCATCCCGTACCAGACAATCTGGATATTCTTGCCACCGCCGCCGATTGTAAGCAGGGTCACCTGCATCTTTTTGCCGGATTTCACGGTCGGCGACTGCCGAATCCTCGCGACGATGGCGCAGGGCTGCCCGTCATATTTCCAATCTTCGATGGCCACCCGCCCAGGGTAGCGCACATAGCTCCTGGGATAGTGGATGAGCATGTCGCCAGTCGTCGATATGCCAAGCTTGGACAGCGACTTCGCCGTCTTCTCGCCAATGCCTTTTACGCTCGTTATCGGAAGAGTTGTATCAACCAATGTTATCGCCCTTTCGTATGCACATTAACGCGCTACGTGCTCTATTATAAGGAATTTGCGGTTACTTTTCAATCCCGCCCCAAGCACTCCGTGTGAAAAAATAAGCGATTTGTCAATTTAGCACTTGCATTTGCCACACTAATCTGGTAAAATATGCCTGTTGTGAGTCGTATTGTGCGTAAAAGCGGCGGGTAAGGCTTGCCGCCGGAAAGACACTCTGGCGCTCGCATGGTCAGAGACATAGATTAAGGAGGTGCGAAATGGCAAAGTGTGCGATTTGTAACAAGAGCGTGATGTTCGGGCATAAGGTCAGCCATTCCAATAGAA
Organism: Clostridiales bacterium; assembly: GCA_021199135.1. Lineage (GTDB taxonomy): Bacteria > Bacillota > Clostridia > Lachnospirales > Lachnospiraceae > Roseburia. The sequence goes on from JAJQIQ010000259.1 coordinate 10,537, forward strand.
AGTCCAACAGGATGTGGAAGCCGAACATCAAGCGTGTCCGCTGCATCGTAAACGGCACGCACAAGAAGCTCTACGTATGCACTTCATGCCTCAAGTCCGGCAAAGTGCAGCGCGCGTAGACGCAGCAGGAGCTTCACAGTTTCATAATGAAATGGCAGAAAAAGAGCCGTCGCAGTGATGCGGCGGCTTTTTAGCGCTTACTCTTCTTCCTCTTCTTCCTCTTTTTCGTCCTCCGCTTCGAAACCGATATCGTCGTCATCGGCATCGCCTTTGTGCCGGCCGGACGTGAACTTGTTGATGAAATCCGGGACCATGTCGAGAATCTTCGTCAAGCTGTCCTGGTTCTTGATGTTGACGAGCTTCGTCACGCCGTCCTGGATGACGAGGACCGCGCTCGGGTTGATCTTGCCGCCCATGCCGCCCGCGCCGTTGTTCTTCTTCTCCTGCGCAAACGCGCCCGCCGCCACGCCGAAAGAGACGTCCACGAGCGGGAGGATGATCGTGTCCCCGATGTGTACCGCGTCCCCGACGACGGTCTTCGTCGTGATGAAGCTGTCCATGCCCTTGAAGAGTGACTCCACTGTCGTGTTGAAATTGTTCTCCGCCATTTTATGACCTCCTTATGACTCCTTATGATTTGTTCGCTTGCTTCTATATATGATAGCCTTGCGGCAACATTGCCGTCATTGTGTCGCATCTCATGCGGCTTCTGTCTGAGCTTTCCTATTCTTACGCTTGCGCTTATGTTTCTTGCCCGACTCTTTTCGCCTGAGCCTATTATACAGCCTCCTGCAGTCTTTATCAAGGACAACCCGCAACACAATCCAGACAACCTGAAAGAGGAATATGTGCCCGCGTGCGTCGAAGTCCGCATCGGCATATGCCTTCTCCGATTCGAAGTCCGGAGTGACCTGCCACTTGTTTTTATAGGTCATCGGGAGCATCGCGATCACGCCCAATGCCTCCCCCGTCGTGTCCGGCTTGCCCGTCGAAAAAGTTAATTTAAGATATAAATTTTTAGGTAAAAGGCATTTTATCAGCTTTTTTACATACTTCCATAAAAAGTTAAATGCTCTTTTAGTTTCCTCCCTCTCAAGGAGTTTCGTGTAATACTCAATATCTTTCCTAAGTTTGACAACCTTCGTTTTTATAGAATTAAATCTATTTTTAATTTTTTGAACAAAATCTCCCCATCTCTCGGCGAACTTTTTTTTGCTTCGTTTTTTCTTTGTCGTACGACTTTTTGGGCTTCTCTCTTCCTCGGACTTCTGTTCAGAACCCTCCATCCTCATCACGTCGTCGGTGGCATTTTCATTCTCCATTTTGGCGTTTTGTTCGAGATTTTTATCTGAATCTTTTCCGTCATTTTCCGTGTCCCTAGAATCAGAAGTTGCGTCCTCTTCTGCCCCTTCTTCCGGTTCCGCATCAGTGCTGACTTCATCCTCTTTGTTATCTCTGCCTTTGACTTTTTTGCCCTTTTTTGCCTTGCTCTTCCCTCTTTTTTTGCCTTCCCCGCCGCCCAGCGGTTTCTTAAATC
>JAJQIQ010000210.1:0-7953 GCA_021199135.1 Clostridiales bacterium
CGGCTGGTATCTTTAGGCCTCGCCGGGATCGAGACCTACTACAGCAAGCACAAACCGGAGCAGATCGCCGAGTACCACGCCCTCGCACAGAAGTATGGCCTCTTTGAGACCGCGGGCTCGGACTTCCACGGCGAAAAAGTAAAGCCCACCATCTTCCTCGGAAAGAAAGATGGTGGGCAGGAGTGGCTCGTCGATGCGGACGAAATGTTAAATCTGGATTTAATTATGAAGCTAGCAGCATGACGGCACTAAAAGTTATATTATGATTTAACTACGCCACCGGCACCGCAAAGCTTATTTTTTCTTCTTGAACTTTCCTTTTATGAACCGAAGCACCGTCCTGAATGGGTGCCTTATCATCCCGCGGAGCTTCTCGGTCTCCTTTTTATTGGCCTCGATCGCCTTCTGCTGGCTGTCGAGGCGTTTTTTCATGTCCTTGGACTGGTCTGCAAGCCGTTCGACTTTCTTCTGACACTGGCGAAGTTCCTCTCTCAGGCTTTCGTTCTCACGGAGCAATCCGGTCGAGACGGACGCGAAAAAGTGAATGATGTCTTCGTCCATGTATTCGTTGTGGGGATCATACTTCGGCAGATCTTTGATCTCGTCGGAAAAGAGCGGCTTGCCGTCGCCTATGTACTCGGTAGCGACGCGGTCATTCTCCTCCCTGCAATACTCAAGGAGGCTGGAAATTTCATCCTTCGAGAGCATGCCGTACTCATATTTCCCCCCGAATGCGTCTGAGGCCTCAAACGCACAGGCTCCAAAGAAATCCCTCTCCTTGTGGGTCAGCGCCGGGGTGCCGTTCACAAGCCGTTTGATCTCGAAATAATTGTCCTTCAGACCGGGGTTTAACCTCTTTTCTGGAAGCTTGAGTTCTGCGTCAGGAAGTCCGATCGCATCCAAAAAATCGGTATATATGGAACCGCCGATCCATGAGTCGGGCTCGAAGCGCCGGACAGTCATGCTTTCCTTTCCGATGATTGCGGCAATGCGGTCTAGGGCAGAGGCGTAGTTCATGAGCAGAGGGTAGTCATTGATTACGCGGTTGGTGTGGTCGGAGCTCGATTCCGTGAGGCCGAGTTTTTTGACTAGCTGATTCCAGTTTGAGAGCAGATAGCCGTCCTGCCTGCGGAGATAGACGATGACCTTTATGGTGTAGCCGTGTTCGGCGGCATCCTTTTTTAAGATTTCGAGAGGATTCCATTTCGTGTAGTTGATTGCGCGCCACAGGCTCTCCTCGGAGAGAATGACATTGTCGCAAAACGAAAACTCGCTGTGTATCATATCCAGTCCGGAATTCAGCCGTTGCGCATAGAAGTCCTCCTGTTCCTCGGTGAGTTCGTGATCGGTGGATGCCGCGATGAGAAAATGCGCGTTTCTTCCGCGCCCCACCCTCGGATAGTCAAACGGGGGAAACGGAAAGCTGTAACCGTATCCGTGCAGCCTTTTTCGGTTGGTTCTGCACAGTGCCTGTATTGATGATGTCGCTGTCTTCGGCGTGCCTATGTGCAAGTACAGAGTTTTCATCAAGTTCTCCTAAAATTAAATCTAAATTCAACTATCTGCACAATCGCAGAGTTTACAGCTTATCTCCGAGCGCATCTATCAGCTTGTCCACGCATTCGTCGACGGTGAGGTTGCTCGTGTCGATCGTGACGTCCGGATGCTCCGGGGCCTCGTAGGGGCTCGTGATCCCAGTGAAGTTCTCGATCTGGCCGGCGCGCGCCGCCGCATAGAGGCCCTTTATGTCGCGCCGCTCGCACTCCTCGATCGGGGTGGAGATGTAGACCTCGACGAAATCGGACCCGATGATGTCCCGCGCCTGCCGCCTGTCGCGGACGAACGGGGAGATGAACGAGGTCAGGACGATGAGCCCCGCGTCGTTCATGAGCTTCGCGACCTCCGCGATCCGGCGGATGTTCTCGATCCTGTCGGACTCGGAGAAGCCGAGGTTTTTGTTTAAGCCCATGCGGATATTGTCGCCGTCGAGGAGCATCGTGTGCTTGCCCATAGAGGCGAGCCGCTTCTCGAGCGCGTTCGCAAGCGTGGACTTGCCGGAGCCGGAGAGCCCGGTGAACCAAATCGTGCTGGCCTTCTGGTCGAGCTGATTCTCCCTGAACTCCTTCGTGACGTCCATCGTGTGCCAGGTCAGGTCGTGGCTGCGGTGGATGGACTGCGTGATCACGCCGCAGGCCGAGGTCGCGTGGCTGATGCGGTCTATGAGTATGAGCGACCCGAGGGCCTTGTTGTTTTCAAACAGATCGAAGACGAGGCTCGATGAGACCGAGATGTCGCACTGCGCAATCTCGTTTTTGTATATCGCGTCGGCGGGGACCTCCTGGCCGGTGTTGACGTCGATCTTGTGCCTTATGTTGAGGACTGTGGCGGGGATGCGCTGCGTCCCGACCTTTATCAGGTAGTTCTTGCCCTCGACGAGCTTCACGTCGTCCATCCACAGTATCGTCGCGGAGAACATCGTGTTCACATACAAATCCGTGCGGTTCGTCAGCACGCAGCCGCGCGAGACGTCAATCTCGGTGTTAAGCTGGATCGTGACGGGCTGGCCGACGCTCGCCCGGTTTACCTCCTTGTCGCCGCAGAGGATGGAGCGAACCGTCGAGGTCTCTCGGCTCGGGAGCACGGTGATCTCGTCCCCGACAGAGATGCTCCCGCCCTCGATCTGTCCCTCGAAGCCGCGGAAAGTGTGGTTTGGGCGGCAGACGCGCTGGACAGGCATCGAAAACTCCGTGTCCGAGTCGTCCTCGCTGATGTCGATCTCCTCGAGGTAGCTGAGGAGGCACGGCCCCTTGTACCAGGGCATGTTCTTGGATTTCTTTGCGATGTTGTCGCCCTCGGTCGCGGAGACCGGGATGAGCTCGGCGGTCTCGTAGTCGAACTCGGCGAGGAGGATCCTTATCTCCTTCTTTATCTTCTTGAACCTCTCCTGGCTGTAGTTGATGAGGTCCATCTTGTTTATCGCGAAGACGACGTGCTTGATGCCCATGAGGGCGCAGATCCTGGTGTGGCGCCTGGTCTGCGTCAGCACGCCCTGGCTCGCGTCGACGAGGATGACCGCGAGGTCGGCAAAGGACGCGCCGACCGCCATGTTTCTCGTGTACTCCTCGTGGCCCGGGGTGTCTGCGACGATGAATGAGCGCCGCTCGGTCGTAAAATACCGGTATGCCACGTCAATAGTTATTCCCTGCTCGCGCTCCGCCATCAGGCCGTCTAGGAGCAGGCTGTAGTCGATTTTTCCGTCGTTCGAGCCGACCTTCGACTCGAGCTCGAGCGCGTCCTCCTGGTCGGCAAACAAAAGCTTAGCGTCGTAGAGCATGTGCCCGATCAGCGTGGACTTCCCGTCGTCTACGCTGCCGCAGGTGATAAATTTTAACAGTGAATCCATCAGAAATAGCCCTCCCGTTTGCGTTTTTCCATGCTGGCGGCGCCGCCGTCCTTGTCGATGACGCGGCTCGTCCTCTCGGATGAGACTGCGCTCAAGGTCTCTTCTATCACAGCGTCAATCGTGTCCGCGTCCGACTCCACGCCGCCCGAGAGCGGGTAGCAGCCGAGCGTGCGGAAACGCACCTTCTTCATCATCGGCACCTCGCCGGGGTTAAGCCTCATCCTATCGTCGTCGACCATGATGAGGTTGCCGTCGCGCTCGACGACCGGGCGCACGTCCGCAAAGTACAGCGGGACGATCTCGATGTTCTCGCGCTTTATGTACTGCCAGATGTCCGCCTCGGTCCAGTTCGAGATCGGAAAGACCCGGATGCTCTCGCCCTTGTTTATCTCGGTGTTGAACAGCTTCCACATCTCCGGGCGCTGGTTCTTAGGGTCCCAGACCTGCTCCGTGTTGCGGAACGAGAATATCCTCTCCTTCGCGCGGCTCTTCTCCTCGTCGCGCCTCCCGCCGCCGAACGCCGCGGTAAAGCCGTACTTGGTGAGGGCCTGCTTTAAGGCCTGGGTCTTCATGATGTCGGTGTAGGCCGCGCCGTGGTCGAACGGGTTTATCCCCTGGGCGACGCCCTCTTCATTGATATACTCGATCATCTCGATGCCGTGCTCTTTTGCGATTTTGTCGCGGAAGGCGATCATCTCCTTGAATTTCCACGTCGTGTTGACGTGCAGGAACGGGAACGGGGGCTTCTCAGGGTAGAATGCCTTGAGGGCGAGATGCAGCATGACGGAGGAGTCCTTGCCGATGGAGTACAGCATGACGGGCTTCTCGCACTCGGCGGCGACCTCGCGCATTATGTATATCGCCTCCGCCTCCAGTTTGTCCAAATGGTCCATAGTTTTCACCTCAAATGCTTGGTTTCCCTGCGCCCGCATCGGGCGCAATGTTTTCCTAGATTATATATGATTTTCTCCTCATAGGCAATCAAAAATTAGACAAATAGACAAATATTTTCAGACCATACAGAAAAATATAATATAGATTTAATTTTTTGCGGCGCGTCCCCTGCCAAGCACTGCTCGCATGGGGTGGTGTACCTTGTCGATGAACTGATCAAGCCTCGTGCGAAGCCGCCCGATCTCTTTTGTGAAGTCTTCTCTCTGCTGCGCAATCTCAGACCCTTGCTTTGCGACGGCACCCTTCAGCTCTTTGATTTCGCCACGCTGCTTGCGGATTGCCGTCCGCAAATTTGAGTTTCTCCGGAGGAGCCTTGAGACGATGACGGTGAGCGCACGGATCAGGTCCTCAGTCATATATGGGTTGGCTGGGTCATATTTTGGTAGCTCCGAGATTTCCTCCGAGAAGAGAGGCCCGTCAATACCGATGTACTCACGGGCAATCTTGTCATTCCCCTCGCGGTATTTGTCGAGGATTTTCCTCGTCTCCTCGGCAGAGAGCACCCCGTAGGGGCAGTGTCCGTCTCCTGCATTTGATGCCTGCGTGAGGCAGAGATAGAGGAAATAGCGATCCGTGAAGGAGAGGTCAGGCACGGAGTTTATGATGCGCCGGATCTCGAGGTAGTTGCCCTCGAGGCCTGAATTTCTTTTGGCTTCGGGGATGAAGAAGTCGTCGGTAAGCTTCAGGCCGAACACGTCCAAAAAGTCTGCGTAAATTGAACCGTCTACCCATGTGGCGGGCTCGAATTGCCTGACAATTAAGCTGTCTTTACCGAATTTGTCCGCAAGCATGTCGAGCGTGGCGGCGTAGTCGCACACGAGCGGGTACTTGGAGGACATCATTTCCATATATTCACTGAACGAAAAGCTCTGCCCGCTTTTCTTTATCTGCTGGTTCCAGCGGGACACCAAAAACTTGTCCTGTCTGCGCAGGTAGACGATGAATTTGACGGCGTAGCCGTTTTTTTCGGCATGGTCGCGCAGGATTTGAATGGGATCGTGCCGCGAATAGTTGACGGCGCGCCAGAGCGTCTCGTCGGAGAGAAGGACCTTGTCGGAGGAGGAGAACGAGTCGGCTATCATGGACAGGCCAATCTCGAGCCGGTCTTGCCAGAGGGCTTCCTTGGACTCATCAGTCACCTCGGAGGTCACGGAGCTGGACAGAAAGTGCGCGTTCCGCCCCCTCCCGAGGCGTGGATAGGCAAACGGGAGCAGCGGGAATCGAATGCCCTGCTGACGGAGGAGCTTTCGGTTTTTTGCGCAAAATTCCTGTATTGACGTCGTCGCGGTCTTCGGGGTGCCGATGTGCAGATACAGGGTTTTCATGGGCTCACGCCTGCCTTTCAATCCATTATGGAAAAAGTATCATACACCTACCTTGAATTACGCTTGAAATAAAAAGGTTTTTTGTCTTATTTTCAAAAAAGTCGTTTTAAAGTTGTCCGATTTTTGTTATAATCCACAAAAAAGAAGAGAACAGGGAGAGACCATGAGGGTGCTGCTTGTGGAGGATTCCGTCAGGCTGTCGGATACGCTGTCGGAGTCCCTTAGACAAAAAAACTACATCGTGGAGGCGGTGCACGATGGCGAGGCCGGCTACGAGTATGCCTCGTCGGGCATATACGACGCAGTCGTCCTCGACCTCATGCTGCCGCTCATGGACGGCTACGAGGTGCTCGGGCGGCTGAGGAGGGACAAAAACGAGGTTCCGGTGCTCATCCTCTCCGCGAAGTCCGAGATGGACGACAAGATCGAGGGCTTCCGGCAGGGCGCGGACGACTACATGACCAAGCCATTTGACACCCGGGAGCTTATGATGAGGCTTCAGGCGATAACGAGGCGCGGCGGCAGGGAGACGATCTATCTCGAGGCGGGCAACCTGCGCCTTGATGCGGGACAGTGCGAGATGGAAAATATTGAGAGCGGCAAAAAGGTGAAGGTCTCCGGCAAGGAGATGCAGCTTCTCGAGATGTTCCTGCGCAACCAGCGCCAGGTTCTCGGGAAGGAGCAGATCGCCGAGAAAATATGGGGCTTCGAGTCGAACGCCGAGTACAACAACGTCGAGGTCTACGTCTCTTTCCTGCGGAGGAAGTTCAGCCACCTCCATGTAAACGCAGGGATACGCGCCGTCAGGGGAGTGGGCTACATCCTAGAGGTGCGCGATGATTGAGCGGCTCAAGAAAAACATCAGCGTCCTCATGGTCCTGCTCTTGGCGGTGTTCTTCGTCGTGGTAATCGTGGCGTTTGACGTCATCGCCTTTCGCAGCAACATGGACTCGCTCAAATCCGACATCTATTCCGAGGTCCAGGTGATCGGCTGGAGGAGTTTTCTGTATGGGGAGGGCGAGGACACCCAGATTCAGGACATGGAGTACGGGATTGTGAACGTCGGCGACGACGGGACGCTTACCGTGACATATAATGGGTTTGAGAAAAAATCAAATGAAGATTTAATAATTCTTGCCAGGCGCGTGCTGAGGGCGCGGGGGAGCAGGAAGCGGTTTCTCTCGTTCGTCTACATCGTAAAGACGAGCGATCGGCTCGGCAAGAATGTCGTCATAGCGGACAATAGTTCCGCAATCTCGGCGACGCTTGCGACGATAGCCTGGAGCATTGTCGTGGGGATTGCCGGCATAGCTCTGTTCATTTTTGCTGCGATGGCGCTATCCCGCTGGCTCGTCCGCCCGGTCGAGGACTCGATTTCGGCGGAGAAGGAATTTATCTCAAACGCCGGCCATGAGCTCAAGACCCCGCTTGCGGTCATACGCGCGAACACTGACCTTTTGGCCTCGGAGCACGGCGAGGACAAGAGAATCCGCTATATCAGGCAGGAGACGGAGCGGATGACGGAGCTGGTGGGGAAGATGCTGACCTTGGTGCGGCTCGATATGCCGATGCGGGAGAGGGAGCACAGGAAATTTCGGGCGGACGAGGCGTTTTGCGACGTGATCTACCCGATGGAGGGCGTCGCCTACGAAAAGCACATCTCCGTGGAGATAAATGTCGCCGACGAAATGTGGATCTGGGGCGACGAGGAGGAACTGAAATCACTCATGTCGATACTGCTCGACAATGCACTCTGCTACACGCCGGAGGGCGGCAGCATAAAAATCGACGCCGAGATACGCGACAAGAAATTAAATTTAGATATAATAAACTCGGGAACGCCGATTCCACCTGAGATGCGGGAGAGGCTGTTTGACAGGTTCTATCGGATGGACGAGGCGCACACGTCAGAGGGCGGACATTTCGGGCTCGGGCTCTCAATAGCAAAGGGCATAGTCTTCCGGCATCGCGGCACGATACGCGCTGACGAGGCGGAGGGAGGCAACCGCTTTGCGGTGACAATTCCTGTGGGGGGTCAGAATAGCTGGAACAGAGTGACGGGAAGCAAATATTAAATAAAAATTTAATAAGCGAGAGGAGGCACCCAATGAGAAAAACAAAGATCATCTGCACCATAGGTCCCGCGAGCGAGGGCGAGGAGGTCATGAAGCAAATGTGCGAGGCGGGCATGGACGTCGCGAGGCTCAACTTCTCGCACGGCACCCACGAGGAGCACCAGACGAAGATCGACATGATAAAGAAGGTCAGGAA
>JAJQIQ010000210.1:8053-10272 GCA_021199135.1 Clostridiales bacterium
GCGGTCTGCGAGGTCATCGCGGGCGGGACGCTCTCCGACAGAAAGAGCATGAACTTCCCGAACAAGGTCATGACGCACGCCTACTTAAGCGAGCAGGACAAGCAGGACCTGCTCTTTGGCATAAAGAACGGCGTGGATTTCGTGGCGGCCTCGTTCGTCTCGACCAAGCAGGACGCGCTCGACGTGCGCAAGTTCCTCGACGCAAACGGCGGCGCCGACATCGAGATCATCGCGAAGATCGAAAACCGCGCCGGCGTGGACAACGTCGAGCAGATCTGCGAGGTCGCAAACGGCATCATGATCGCCCGCGGCGACCTGGGCGTGGAGATCCCGGGGATGGAGGTCCCGGCGATCCAGAAGTACCTGATAAACAAGTGCCGCATGGCCGGGACGCGCGTCATCACGGCGACCGAGATGCTCGAGTCGATGATCACGAACCCACGCCCGACGAGGGCGGAGCTCTCGGACGTCGCGAACGCGGTCTACGACGGCTCGTCGGCCATCATGCTCTCCGGCGAGTCCGCGATGGGCAAGTACCCGGTCGATGCGGTGCGCAACATGGCGCAGATCGCTGAGTACACCGAGAGCCAGATCGACTACGGAAAGCGCTTCTCGACCGGGGAGTTTCACATCGAAAACGTCCTCGACGCGGTGTCACACTCGACCTGCTCGATGGCGGTGGACGTGCGGGCGAAGTGCATCGTCGTAAGCTCCATCTCCGGAAAGACCGTGCGCATGGTGAGCCGCTTCCGCTGCCCGGTCGACATCATCGGCATGACGACATCCGAGGGAGCGTGGCGCAAGCTGAACCTCAGCTGGGGCGTAAAGCCGGTGCTCTGCGAGGAGTTCGACTCGATGGAGGTCATGTTCTACCACGCGAAGAAGTGCGCAAAGTCCGTCCTGAGCCTCAAGCCCGGCGACACCGTCGTCCTGACCGGCGGCGCGATAAACGGCAAGACCGGCAACACGAACCTGATTAAGGTGGAGACAGTATAGATTTTGGTTGACCCATTCCCAAAAAAGGTATACCATAGTAATAGGACTTTTTAATCAACAATATATTCATGGAGGACAGTCAGATGACTTATGCAGAATTGTTTTCAGAGGTAAAGGGCATGTTCCTGGGGGCTGACGCGAGCGGGATAAGCGAGCACCTCGCCTACCAGTTCAACATCACCGGCGAGGGCGAGGGCATCTTCTACGCCGAGCTCAAGGACGGGGAGCTCTCCGTCGAGCCGTACGAGTACTATGACAGGGACGTGATTTTCACCTGCACGGCGGATCTGCTTCTGGGAATCGCGTCCGGCAAGGTCGACCCGGTGGAGGCGTTCACGGATGGCAAGCTCGGGGTTGAGGGCGACATCGACAAGGCACTTAAGCTCAAGGACCTGATCGACACCTATGCGGCGAAGAAGGGAAAGAAAACTAAAAACAAGAAATAAAAAATAGATTTAATTTTTAGACAAACGATTCCGTAAAATAATTAAATCTAGATTTAAAATAAGAATAGGAGGCGGACATATGGGCAAGTGGACGAAACGCCTTGCGGTGGCAGGCGGGGTTGCGGTGGCGGCTGGAGTCGGCACCACGGCTTATTTCTATCACAGGACGATGGTGAGAAACAACACCGACGTGGAGCGTACGATGAAGATGTCCGGCACGGACTGGGGCCAGTATTCAGAAATGCTCGAGGAACGCAAGGCAGCGTTGCTGGAAAAAGAGCACGAGGATGTGTTCATCACCTCCCGCGACGGGCTGCGGCTCCATGGCACATGGTTCCCGATCGAGGGGAGCAAGAAGACCGCGATCTGCTTCCACGGCTACACCGGGAAGGGCATGAGTGACTACATCGCACTGTCGGACTACTTTATTAAGCGTGGATATAATATGCTTCTCGTCGACCAGAGGGCGCACGGCGAGAGCGAGGGGACCTACATCGGCTTCGGCTGCCTCGACCGCTACGACGCGATGAGGTGGATAGACTGGGTCGTCGACAAGTGCGGGGAGGACGTGCAGATCCTTTTGCACGGGACTTCGATGGGCGGCGCGACCGTGCTGATGACGAGCGGGCTCCCGCTGCCTGAGCAGGTCAAGTGCATCGTCTCCGACTGCGGCTTCACCTCGCCGAAGGAAGTGTTTTCGCATGTGCTGAAAACGATGTACCACATACCGGCGGTCCCGATCATCCCGATGGCGGATATGATGAACCGCAGGCTTGC
>JAJQIQ010000210.1:10372-12057 GCA_021199135.1 Clostridiales bacterium
ATAATCAATGAAGACTAAGAATGGATACCCGGTGTACCCGCTGACGGTGGCGCAGAAGTTCCACCTCTACTACTTGGCGTTCTGCCCGAAGAAGGAGGTCTTAAACATCGGCACGAGCGTGACGATCCAGGTCGAGATCGACTGGGACGAGCTGCGGCGCGCGATCTACAAGGCCTACGAGCGCAACGAGTCGATGAGGCTGCGCTTTGTGCAGGACGAGGAGGGCAACTACTTCCAGTACATCGTCGACAAGGAGGATCGGGGGATTGACTTCGTCGACTTCTCGCACGGCACGATGGAGGAGGCCGAGGAGGAGATGAGAAAGTGGACGCGCGTGCCGTTTTCGCACGAGGACAGCCCGCTCAACCGCGTCGTCATGATCGCGATGCCCGACGGGTACAACGGAATCTACCTTTCAGGGGATCACATGATAATGGACGCGCAGGCGCTGATAGGGTTCATGAAGGACGTCGTCGAGCTCTACTGCAACGCCAAGTACGAGGGCGTCCCATACCCGGCGGACCGGGCGTCCTACATCGAGCAGCTGCAGAAAGACCTCGCCTACGAGGCGGGATGCAAGGCGAAGGACCGCGACGACGAGTATTTCCACAAGCTCATCGAGAGCTCCGAGCCGATATTCAACGGGCTCCACGGCCCGGCGGAGCTCGAGCAGGCGCGCGTGAAGTTCAAGGACCCGAACCTCCGCGCGGTCATAAACGTCAGCGACTCCGTGGACGGCGCGATCGACATATTCCACCTCGAGGAGGAGCCGACGAAGAGGCTCATGGATTTCTGCAAGGAGAACCGCATCTCCCTGGCGACGCTGCTCCTCATGGGGCTGCGCACCTATTTCCAGAAGATGAACGGCAACGACGACGTGTCGATGAACATGGCGATCGCCCGCCGCGCCACCTTAAAGGAGAAGAATTGCGGCGGCACGAGGATCCACTCGTTCCCGCTTAGGACGATAATCCCGGAGGAGCGGACCTTCATCGAGGGCATCCGCATCGTCCGCGACACGCAGAATGAGATGTTCCTCCACGCGAACTACGACCCGGTGGAGTACTTTTCCTACCGCGCGAAGACCTACCCGGCGCCGAAAGGCGTGACCTACGAGCCGATATCGCTGACCTACCAGCCGCTCACGTCCAAGGAGAACGGGCTGGGCCTCGACAAGCTCGGAGACATCCCCTACAAGACGAAGTGGTACTCGAACGGCGCGACGACGCAGGCGATGTACCTCACCGTCATGCACCGCCCGGAGGACAACGGCCTCGACTTCAACTTCGAGCACCAGGTCAGGGCGGTCTCGCGCAAGGAGCTCGAGTACCTCTACTACTATCTCTGCAAGATCATGTTCAAGGGCATCGAGAACCCGAACCTTACGATCGGCGAGATAATACGGCTCGTTTAAGTTAAACCTAGATTTGATTTTTGCCACAAGCACTGAAAACACAAAAATTACAGGAGGACAACGCAATGGAGAAGGACGAAATTTTTAACACCCTGGCAGGACTCATCGGCAACTACGTGGAGACGCCGGCGGACGGCGTGAAGCCCGAGTCGCGCTTCATCGAGGACCTCGGCTTCACCTCATTCGACTTCATGACGATGCTCGGCGAGGTCGAGGACGAGCTCGACGTCGAGGTGAACCCGGAGGAGCTCGAGGGCATCATCACGGTGCA
>JAJQIQ010000094.1 GCA_021199135.1 Clostridiales bacterium
AGCACACATTGACGTGCTTTTGTCCCCTTGTATCATACATTATAGCCCTTTTGGCATGTAAATTACAAGGGCAAACTGAGAATCGCGAAAAATCAGAAAAAAATAAGAAATTTTTCCTTTAAAATAGCCGATACATAGTATATAATGAACCACGTTTTTGTTTTTGCAAAAAGGCAATGGAAAGGAGATGCTTATGCCACTTGGCATATCGAACGCATCATTGATTGCCGTCACTTTTGCGGCGATTGCGGTGGTCGCGTTAATAATTGTAGCTTCACTGCTGATTTCAGAATACAACGGGTCGGAGTACCACGCGCAGACGAGGGCTCCGTTCATCGCGGTGCTGGCGAGCAGAAAAAGGCGATCGGAATACGACGTGTACGAGGCGCTCAAGATGCTCCCCGGGCTCAAGAAATTTCTGTTTCGCCTCAGCATGCAGACCAATTTCGGGACTACCGAGATCGGCGCGGTCATGATCCACGAGACCGGAATCTATGTCTTTGAGACGATAGGGCTGGGCGGGCGTATCACGGGAAATCCCGCGCAGGAGAAATGGATCTCAAGGCGCAGCATAGGGACGACGTCGAAGTTTGCAAACCCTACGGTCCTGGGCGGTTTCCACACCGAGTACATCAAATCCCTCATAAACCAAGGTGGGATCCCGTTCTGGTCCTACGCCGTCTTTGCCAAGCGCAGTAAGCTTCAAGTCGACCCCGGCAAGACGCACGAGTGCCGCTCCGTCTCGGCGGACACCCTGCTCTGGGCGGTGCGCGAGAACGCCCGCACGGGCGGCCGGATCGTCACCCCGCAGGAGATTGACGAGTTCTACGAAAAGCTTAAACCGCTCACGCTGAATGACAAGGATAAGAAGAAGGCTGTCGCATAGCTACGCGGCAGCCCTTTTTTACAATTCTGCAATAATTAAATCCAGATTTAATTTTAGTACTCGGGTTCTATCAAGCCATAAGTGTTGCCTTTGCGGCGGTATACGACGTTGACCTCCTCGGTCTCGGCGTTGCGGAAGACGAAAAAGTCGTGACCAGTCAGCTCCATCTGCACGCACGCGTCCTCCGGGTACATCGGCTTCATCCCGAAGCGCTTCGTGCGGACGATCTGGATCTCCTCGTCCGGCTCGTCCTCCTCGCCGGCATCGTCCTTCGCCTCCACGAACTCCGCGCGGAAATTCTCCGCCTCGTTTATCTGCTTGGAGATGAGCCTCTTGCGGTAGCGCTTGAGCTGGCGCTCGATGACCTCCTCGACGAGGTCGATTGAGACGTACATGTCGTTGCAGACCTGCTCGGAGCGGATGACGTGCCCCTTGAGCGGGATCGTGACCTCGACCTTCTGGCGGTCCTTCTCGACGCTCAAGGTGACGAACACGTCCGTGTCCGGGTTGAAATATCGCTCGAGCTTGCCCAGCTTGTCCTCCACCGCGGCTTTGAGCCCGTCCGTGAGGTCGATGTTCCTCCCTGTGATCGTTATTCTCATTAATACCTGCTCCCTTCGAATTTTTTATAGGACAATGATAACACACTTCAGCCTACAGCGCAAAGGAAATTTACGCCTCCTCAATCGATTTCTCCAGCTCCTCGAGCTGCGTCGAGAGCGCCTCCCACTCCGCCATGGATGAGAGCACCTCGGCCTCCGCCTCATCGATCGCCGCCTGGATCTCGGTGAGCTTCGAGTAGCTCGACTGGTAGGCCGGGTTTAAGAGCTCCTGCTTGTGCCCATTTAAAATCTCTTCCTTCTCCGCAAGCTCATCCTCGACCTTTTTTATCTTCCGCTCGAGCCTCGTGCGCTCGCGGCCTACCGTGTTGCCACCGCCCTTTCGGGCCGCGGGCTTTGCCTCGGGTGCGTCCTTTTTTTCATTTTCAGCATCGCCGTTTAGGCTGATCTTCCCGCCGAGGGCCTCGGGCGCGTTCTTATAGCTCTCCGCCTGCGCCTTAAGACTCAGCTTCTCCTGGTACTGCTCGTAGCCGAACTGGTACTCGTTGACCGTCCCGTCCTCAAAGACGAGAAGCCGCGTCGCCACCTGCTTCACGAAATACCGATCGTGCGTGACGAAGATGATCGTGCCGGCGTAGTCAGAGAGCATCTCCTCGAGCGTCTCCTTGCCGACTATGTCCATGTGGTTCGTCGGCTCGTCGAGGATGAGGACGTTCGGGCGGCGCTTTAAAATCTTGCAGAGCGCGAGCCTCACCTTCTCGCCGCCGGAGAGCATGTCGATCTGCTTGAACACGTCGTCCCCCGAGAAGAGGAACGCCCCGAGCGAACTGCGCGCCTGGGTCTCGGTGAGCTGCGGAAACTCGTCCCAAAAGTCGGCGAGCACGGTCTTCTCGCTCGAGTACATCGCCATCTGCTGGTCAAAATAACCGATCTGAACGTGTACCCCGTAGCGGAACTGCCCGCCGAGCGGCGGGATCTCATCCACGAGGGTCTTTAAGAGAGTCGATTTCCCGAGGCCGTTCCCGCCAAGAATCCCCAGCTTTTCTCCACGTTTTACAGAAAAATTTAATGTAGATATAACTTTATCCCAGCCGATGGAGAGATCCGTCACATCGAGCACATCATTGCCGGTATCCTGCTGCGGCGTGAAGTCAGCGTGGAAGGTCTTTACGTCGAAGCGCACCGGCGCCTCGATCTTTTCCATGCGCTCGATCGCCTTCTCCTTCGAGTGCGCCATCGCGGTCTTCGTGGGCTTGCCCTTGAAGCGGTCGACCATGCGCTGCAGCCTTGCGATCTCCTTCTGCTGCGCCTGGTAATCTTTTTGCAATTTCTCGTAATTTTGCTGCTTTATCTTTATGAACGCGGTGTAGTTGCCGACGTAGCGCGTCGCGCTGCCGTACTCGATCTCGTATACCACGTCCACGATGTTGTCGAGAAACATTCGGTCATGCGAGACCACGACAACCGCCTTCGGGTAATTTTTGAGGTAATATTCGAGCCACTCGACCGTCGTGATGTCGAGGTGGTTCGTCGGCTCGTCGAGGAGCAATATGTCCGGCTTTGAGAGCAGCAGTTTTATGAACGCGATCTTCGTCTGCTGCCCGCCCGAGAAATCGGAGAGCGGCTTTTTCCTCTCCTCCTCCGAGAATCCGAATTTTTTTATTAAGACGTCACATTCCTTCTCGAAATAATAGCCGCCGTCCGCCGCAAAGGATTCCTCCATCGCGGTGTATTTTTCGACCGCCGCCTCGGAGTATTCCGTCTCGAGGGCCTTCGCCGCCGCCTCAAGCTCGTCCTTTCTTTTTAGCATCGGGGCGTAGGCCTTTTTTATCTCGTCTTCGAGGGAAATCGACGTGTCGGAAAACGCGATCTGCCGCAAATACCCTATCTGCGGGTTTCCGCTTGTCGCGACGACGGGCTCGTTTCCCTCCTCCCGCTCCGGCTCGATCTCCCCGTCTATGAGACGCAGGAGCGTGGTCTTCCCGCAGCCGTTTCTCCCGACAACGGCAATTTTTTCGGTGTTTCTTATCTCAAAATCCACGTCGCAGAGGACGTTCTCGCCCGAGAATGCGACGCTTGCATTGTGCATCTGATACAACATCACTCGCCGCTCCCGGTGCCCAAAAGATAGTTGATGAACTGCTCCGCGGTACGCCCTGAGAGCCCGCCGTGGGAGAGCTCCCAGCGGTTGGCCTCAAGCTGCAGCTCCTCGTCGGGAATGGTGATCCCGGCGCGGCGCGCGAGTTTTATAACGATGTCGTAATATTCCTTCTGCGACGGCTTCGAGTAGCTTATCGTCACGCCGA
>JAJQIQ010000113.1 GCA_021199135.1 Clostridiales bacterium
TCCCCACGACCGCATCCTTGAGCCCGTCGAGGTTCATGCTGATGTAGTCGCGGAGGGACTCGCAGGTCTCAGAGCTTGTCCAATAGCTCTTGAATTTTTTCCTCTGGATTGCATCGATGACGGATTTCGGACTGTACACTGTGATGCGCACGTCCCCGCTTGAAAGGATATCGGGAAAAGAGTAGCCGTTGTACCACTGCTTCATACCGTCGAAATCTGCGCCATATTTTTCACAGAGATCTTTGACCTCGGACTCAGTGAAACCGACGAACCTTGCAAGCTCCGCCGGGTCGACCATCGTGTACTCCCCAAAATCTGTCAGCGCAGACTGTGTGTCATATTTCTTGATTGGAAGGATGCCGGTCATGTATGCCCCTGCAATTGATGCCAATGTGGCGACTCCGCCCTTGAACAGCCCGCGCAGGAGCTGGATATATTCTTTCTGCACTGCGTCGTCATCCTTCGCCTCGCGGAACAGCGCATCCCATTCGTCGATTATGAAGAAGAACTGCTCGCCAGTTTTTCCGGTGACAGCAATGAGCGCGTTTGCAAGTATCGTTTCATTTTCCGCGACGCAGTCGGGATAGGCGGCGCGGACTTCCGCGACGACCTCGCTCTCGATGTTTGAGACGACCTTTTTGACATCGCGCATTATGGAAATGGTTCGCGTGACGTCTATGTAGATTACGTTCAGCTTGTTCATGTATGTCTCAAACGAATTGCACTTCGATATCTCAAGCCCCTCGAACAGTTCGTGCGAGTCAAATCCCTTGCTGTAATAGGCGCAGAGCATCATCGCGGCGAAGGACTTGCCGAATCGCCTCGGGCGCGAGAAGCAAGTCATTCGCCGTGGAGTCCCAATTGTATCGTTGACAAAATCGATGAGCCCCGTCTTATCGACATAGATTTTGTCGTTTGATATGCTCTTGAAGGGGTTGTTCCCCGGATTCAGATATATTCCCATTGCCGCACCTCCGTCGCGCCAATGCACTGCAAACTTGCGCAGACACGTTTATCTGCTGACATGATAAGTGTACATCATAGGAAATTCAATGTCAACGGGGGATTTACGCAAAAACATACTAGCCGGGACTTGCCGAATATGGCATGAAAGACATCTTGAAAAATAAAAAATGTCGTTCACCGAAAATTTTTGCCGTTCACCAATTTGCGCTTGCATTTTTGACTGTACCAATATAGACTAAATTATAAAGTAGGCAAAGGAAGCAAGGAAGATGGGCAGTTGTTCTGCCCGACCCACGCCAAACTTAAGGCCGCGCAAGGCGCGGCGGAAAGGAGCTGCATTATGACACTCACAAACAAGAAATCCAGGATCATCAAGGTCATGGCAGTGGCGCTGGCCTTCTGCCTGACGATGGGCATCGCGCAGAAGACGGTGATGGAATAAATAGTTGGGGATAATGACATGAAAAAGATTACAAAGAAATTGCGTTCCAGTGTCCTCGTCCTTGCAGTTACTTTTGCTGTGATAGGAATCGCCGGCTGCGAGCAGGCACCAGATCAGGAATCGGATAATTCCACCGAGGTGGAACTCACCTCGGAGCAGTACGTCACGGTGGCGGAGGCCAAGGAGCAGGCGCGGGAGCTCGCCGGGGGAAGCCTGGACGGAATTTATTTCCCGGACTATATTGCGCTCCCCGAGGGGGATTCCGTCTCGACCATAAAGCTCACGCGATGGCATGCGCCAGAGGAGGACGGCGACAAGATCATCACGGCGCTTCAGGGCATATGGAGCGGCTATGATTCCGTGGACTGGTCGTCCATAGAACCATCCCACTTCACGCAGGGGACGGACCCGAATTACTGGGGGATTTCCAAGCACGACGACGCGACGGGACTGTGGTTTTCTTACGACTCGGTCGGATTTTTTTGCGGGGATGCCCTGCAGGGAATGGGGCAGCTTAACTGCGATGCCTGCGTGAAGAGCTACGACTTCGAGTGGGGCGACGCCATGGGCGAGGAGGATTCCTGGGAGCTCATGGACGGGGAGTGCCCCGTCGCCGAGGCCGTGGAGGCGGTCGAGAGCCGCCTGAACGAATACCTCTCCCCGCTGGAAAGCGATGCGTTCACCTATAAGGTGCAGCACCTTTACGTCATGAAAAACCCCGACACGGGGTGCTATGAGTACAACATGTCGGTCGGAAGGGTTCACGAGGGCATGGCCGTGGACACGAGCTCGAGCTACGAGTTCCTCGAAGCTGGGCAATACTACGACGTGGTGCACTCCGGCGCAAGCTTCATGGCAGTGATGCGCCACAAGGGCGCGCTGGATTTCTTCAACATAGGGACGGAGCTGCTCGACATCGAGTCGGAGGAGGAAGAGGAGAGCATCGTCTCCCCCATCTGGGCGGCGCAGCAGATCAAGGAGGAGATCGCCCACGCGAACAAGATGAGCTTCTCCGACGTCGGCCTCGTGTACGTGCTGGAGCAGGACAACCCGGAGGCGGGGAACCGGGCGCAGGGATACTTTGACTATGTTGGTGACACGGCGCACCTGCGCCCCGTATGGGCGTTCCTTTCCGCCCCGATGAGCAGTTCTCTCGATGTGGGGTTTACGCAGGACAGCCACGGGGAGTGCGTCCTCGTGGACGCGGTGACGGGCGAGCTGTACCACTACGACTGCACGGGGGTCTACTAAAATTAAAACATGATTTAAATAATTACGGCATGGGGCGGGCAGATGCACGCCCCATGCCACATTTAAGCCGTGCAACGCACGGAGAAAGGGCTCAAGGTGAGTTTTAGGTTTACAAAGAAAAGCAAAATCGTAAAGGCTATGGCAGTCGTGCTGGCATTTTGCCTGACGATGGGAATCGCGCAGAAGACGGCAGAGGCATAACTGAATGATACGCACCGAGATAAAACGGAACCTATCCAGCATCTGGTTCTTGGTGGGCATAGCGCTCATGTACGCGCTGTTCATGGTGGGGGACAGCGGCAACGTGCTCCCGGACGGGAGCGCCACCACGGTAATCTCCGCCATCTGGAACAAGCTCCACGGGAACTGGGCCGCAGGGAGCTTCACCACCTCAAGCCTGCTCCAGATAGACGACGTGTGGACCTGCAGCAGGTACTTCCCGGCCCTCGCGCCGCTCTTCTGCAGCCTGCCCGCGATACTCCACTACCGCGACGAGGAAGGGCTGGCTTAGCGCGGCGACGGACGTGGGGGAGCGGTAGGGAGCATGGGAGGCTACACGACTAGGGGGTGGAACACTTAAATTTGTGACAAAAGTTGCATTGGCATTTGTCTCAAACCATGCGAAATTTCAATGAAGGCATTGGACGGCACAACGTACACATTCAGACCAGAAGAAGTCCTGCCTCGCGAACTTAAACAACGTAAAAGAAGTGGCAGACAAGGTGTATGTCGGGGAGTACAATTCAACAATGCTCATCATCGTAAAAAACACGACGGCGCACCCTGTCGCGATTGACGGAAACCGTCTGGTCACGACGAAAGAAGATGCGCGCATTCATGGCCTCGGCAGCAAGAACGTCGCGGACGCGGTCGCCCGCTACGAAGGCCTCCTCACATACAGCTACGACGCGCCGTGGTTTGAGGTGAAAATCTGCATGTGAGACTAAGATCGATAAAATAAATCAACAAAACTGAATAAATTTAATCATTCAAATGCCGCGCATATTATGTTAAGATTGCTCATGACGATTGATGAATTTTATCAAAAC
>JAJQIQ010000201.1 GCA_021199135.1 Clostridiales bacterium
CCATGCCTATATCTTCTTTATCGGCAGGTCCGCCAGATTTCTTAATCTGATTTTACCATAGGAGGCACCTGTTTTTCAAGACGCAATTTTGAATATTTAGTCAAGTACGATTATAATAATTATGATTATTATAAACAAGATTATTATAATCGTGATTAGAAAAACTTGTTACAGCGCCTTTATCCTCTCCAGCGCCTCGACGGTGTTCTCGTAGTTGCCGAAGGCGGTCAGGCGGAAGTAGCCCTCTCCGCTAGGCCCGAAGCCCGAGCCCGGCGTGCCGACGACGTTCGCATTCTCGAGGAGGTAGTCGAAGAACTCCCAGGAGGTCATGCCCTGCGGCGTCCTCATCCAGATGTAGGGCGCGTTGACCCCGCCGAAGACCTCGTAGCCCGCGTCGGCAAGCCCTGTCTTTATCGTGGCGGCGTTCTTCATGTAGTACGCGACCTGCTCTTTCACCTGTGCCTTGCCCGCGTCGGTATATACCGCCTCGCCCGCGCGCTGGACGATGTAGGGCGCGCCGTTGAACTTCGTCCCGTGGCGGCGGGCCCACATCGCGTTGAGCGAGACGTCACCGCACTTTAGGTCCTTCGGGACGACAGTGAACCCGAGCCGCACTCCGGTAAAGCCCGCGTTCTTCGAAAAGCTCCTTATCTCGATCGCGCAGGTCCTCGCGCCCTCGCACTCATAGATGGAGTGCGCGACGTCGTCCTCGCTGATGTACGCCTCGTACGCCGCGTCGTAGAGGATCACCGCGCCGATGCGGTTCGCGTAGTCCACCCACTCCTGCAGTTGGCTTTTTGTGAGCGTCGTGCCGGTCGGGTTGTTCGGGAGGCAGAGGTAGATGATGTCCGGCGTCTCCCTCGGGAACTCCGGCACGAAATGGTTCTCCGCCGTAGTCGGCATGTAGATGACGCGGCTCCAGGTCTCGGTCTTTGCGTCGTAGTCGCCGGTGCGCCCCGCCATCACGTTCGAGTCCACGTAGACCGGGTAGACCGGGTCGCAGACCGCGATCCTGCACGACTCCGCGAAGATCTCCTGGATGTTCGCCGAATCGCTCTTCGCCCCGTCGGAGACGAAAATCTCATCCTCGGACACTTCGCAGCCCCTGGCGCGGTAGTCGTTGTCCGCGATCGCCTTGCGCAGGAAGTCGTAGCCGAGGTCCGGCGCATAGCCGCGGAACGTCTCGGCGTTCCCCATCTCGTCGACCGCCCTGTGCATCGCGTCAATGATCGCCGGTGCGATGGGCTGCGTCACGTCCCCGATCCCGAGGCGTATGACGCGCCTGTCGGGGTTCTTCTCCTGATACTCGCTCACCTTTTTCGCGATTGTCGAAAAGAGGTAGCTTCCGGGTAATTTCTGGTAATTTTCGTTGATCTTGAACATGGTTGTCCTCCTTATTCTATGCGTCGCCCATGAGGCTTAATATCATCTGCGCGACCTCGATGAGGCCGGTGCCGTTTTCCATGCTGCGCGTCTGGATGTAGCGGTGCGCCTCGTCCTCGGTCATGCCGTTCCGCTCCATGAGCAGTTCCTTCGCCCTTGAGAGCGTCCGCCGCTCCTCCTCGGTGCGCTCCTGCGGGATGCGGCGACGCCTCTTCCTCTCACGCCGCATCTCCTGCTCCATCATCTCTACGGTGTGAAGGAGCTCGTGAACCTTAAGCGGCAGCGTGAGGCAGACGAGGCTTCCTCCCTCGCGATCGCGCACGACATCCGCCCCCGCGATGAGGAGCACGGAGAAATTCTCGGGCAGGCACTCGCAGATTTCCGTGTACATCATGTCGACGAAGCGCGCGCCGCAGATTATTATCCCTCCGTCAAGCTCCTCTATGCCCGAGAGGACCTGTGCGCCCGTCACGCAGACCGCATGGACGTCGTAGCCGCTCTGTGCCAATATTTTCTTGATGTTTGACGCCGTCTCCCGTTTCGGGAATGCGACAACGATGCTGGTCATGGCTTCAACCCTAAATCTTATATAAGTACTCCTCGATCTCCCACGGCGTGACCTGCGCGCGGTACTGCGTCCACTCGGACTCCTTCGCCTCGATGTACTTCCCCGAGATGTGCTCGCCGAGCACGCCCTGGATGAACTCGTCGCGCTTGAACGCCTCGACCGCCTCGTTGAGGTCTGCCGGGACGTCCTCGATGCCGAGCGCACGCCGCATCTTCCTCGTGACCCCCGGGGCGTCCGGCGGCACCGCATCGGGCGGCTCAATCTTATTCCTGATGCCGTCAAGCCCGGACGCGAGACAGACCGCGAGCGCGAGGTACGGGTTTGCCGCCGGGTCGGGGCTTCGAAGCTCGACCCTCGTCTCCTCGCCGCGCTCGCCCGGGATCCTGATGAGCGGGCTGTGGTGCGTCGTCGACCAGGCGATGCATACCGGGGCCTCGTAGCCCGGGACGAGCCTTTTGTATGAATTTACGAGCGGGTTCGTTATCATCGTAAAGCCCTTGACGTGCCGCATGAGCCCGCCGATGAAGTAGTACGCCTCACGACTTAGGCCTAGCTCGCCGTTCGGGTCGTCGAATATGTTTTTCCCGTCTTTCGAGAGCGACATGTTTATGTGCATCCCCGAGCCGTTCTCGCCCTGCTTGGGCTTTGGCATGAAGCTTGCGAACAGGCCGTGGCGCTTCGCGATCGTCTTTATCGCGAGCTTGAACGTCATGACGTTGTCCGCCGTCATGAGCGCCTCGCCGTACTTGAAGTCGATCTCGTGCTGCGCCGGGGCGATCTCGTGGTGGGACGACTCGACCTCGAAATTCATCTCCTCGAGCGTGAGCACCATGTCGCGCCGCGCGTTCTCGCCTAGGTCGACCGGCCCCAGGTCGAAATACCCCGCCTTCTCGTGCGTGATTGTCGTCGGCTGCCCGTTCTCATCCTGGTGGAACAGGAAGAACTCGCACTCCGGACCCACGTTGAAGCTGTAGCCCATTTTTTTTGCCTCCGCGATCTGGCGCTTTAAGACGAAGCGCGACGCGCCCGTAAACGGCGTCCCGTCGGCGGTGCAGATGTCGCAGATGATACGCGCGACCTTGCCCTGCTGCGGCCTCCACGGGAAAATCAAAAACGTGTCCAAGTCCGGGTAGAGGTACATGTCCGACTCGCCCGTCCGCACGAAGCCCTCGATGCACGAGCCGTCGAAGCGGCACTTGTTGTCGAGCGCCTTCCCAAGCTGGCTCGAGGTTATCGCCACGTTCTTCAGCGCCCCGAAAATGTCCGCAAACTGCAGCCGGATGAACTCGACGTCCTCCTCCTCCACGATCCGGATGATCTCTTCCTTTGTGTACTTGCTCATCTTCGCTCTCCTTATCGCAAAAAATTTTATCACACCTGACGCGTCAATGGCACGTTCAATTTCATTTATCCGCCACGAACGCGATCAATTCCTTATATGAAAGCGGCCCGCCGAAGATGTCGAGCGCGCTCCCGACCGTGACGCTTAGCTTTCCGCGCCCGAGCGCATGGATCTCCTCCACGTCGGCAAGGCTCCTTATCCCGCCCGCGTATGTGATGGGGATCTTGCCCCACCCGCCGAGGAGTTTCGCGACGTCGCCCTCGATCCCCTCGGACTTTCCCTCGCTGTCGACGGCGTGGACCAGGAACTCCGCGCAATAACCGCTCAATCTGTCGAGGAGCTCATCGCAGAGCCGCTCGTCCGAAAACCTCTGCCACCTGTCGGTGACGATGTAGT
>JAJQIQ010000235.1 GCA_021199135.1 Clostridiales bacterium
AGCTCCTTGCAGACCGAGTCCGCGTAGTCCATGAACTTGTCGGAGATCGGGAGCACCCTCACCTGCTCCGGGCACAGCCACGTCGGGAACTTGCCCGCATAGAACTCGATCAGCCACGCGAGCGTCCTCTCGTAGCAGCCCATCGACGTGCGGTGGATGATGTACGGGCGGATCTTCATGCCGTTCTCGTCGATGTAGTACATGTCGAAATTCTCGGCGATCGCGCAGTCGAGCTGGATGGTCACCATCGTGTCCTCCTTGCCGTAGACGTTCTTCGCCTGGATGTCGATCTTCGGCCCATAGAACGCCGCCTCGCCGTCGGCCTCGACGAAGTCCACGCCCTTCTCGTTCAGCACGTCGCGCAGCGCCTGCTGCGTGGTGTTCCAGTACTCCTCGTCGCCGATGTACTTTTTCTTGTCGGCCGGGTCCCACTTGGAGAGGCGGTAGGTCACCTCGCCCTCGAGCCCGAGCGTCGAGAGCACATAGTATGAGAGGTCAAAGCAGTTCTTGAGCTCCTCCTTCGCCTGGTCCGGGCGGATCACGAGGTGCCCCTCCGTGATCGTAAACTGCCGCACCCTCGTGAGCCCGTGCATCTCGCCGGAGTCCTCATTGCGGAAAAGCGTCGAGGTCTCGCTCATGCGGTATGGCAGGTCGCGGTAGGAGCGCTGCTCGTTCTTGTAGACGAAATACTGGAACGGGCAGGTCATCGGACGGAGCGCGTAGACCTCCTTGTCCTTCTCCTCGTCGCCGAGCACGAACATGCCGTCCTTGTAGTGGTCCCAGTGGCCCGACATCTTATACAAATCCGACTTTGCCATCAGCGGCGTCCTCGTGCGGACGTAGCCCCACTCGTTGTCCTCGAGGTCCTCGATCCACCGCTGCAGCTTCATTATCATCTTCGTCCCCTTAGGCGTGAACAGCGGAAGCCCCTGCCCGATCACGTCGACCGTCGTAAAGAGCCCCATCTCGCGCCCGAGGCGGTTGTGGTCGCGCTTCTTGGCCTCCTCCATCTTCTCAAGGTGCGCGCGCAGCTCGTCCTTCTTGTCAAAGGCGGTGCCGTATATCCTTTGGAGCCTCGCCCGCTCGGAGTCGCCGCGCCAGTATGCCATTGAAGATGAGGTCAGCTTGAACGCCTTTATCCCCTTCGTCGACATGAGGTGCGGTCCCGCGCACAGGTCGACAAAGCCGCCCTGGTCATAAAAAGAGATCTCCGCGTCCTCCGGCAGGTCCTCTATCAGCTCGACCTTGTACGGCTCATTCCGCTCCTGCATGAACTTTATCGCCTCGTCGCGGGGGAGCGTGAAGCGCGTGATCTCGTGCCCCTCCTTGATGATCTTCTTCATCTCCTCCTCGATCGCGTCGAGGTCCTCCCGCGAGAACGGATCCGCGTCGAAGTCGTAGTAGAAGCCCTCGTCGATCGCCGGGCCTATCGTCACCTTCGCGTCCGGGAAAAGGCGCTTTACCGCCTCCGCCATCACGTGCGACGCGGTGTGGCGGATGACCCTAAGGCCCTCCGGATCCGACGCCGTTATGATGTTGAGCGAGCAGTCGCCGTCAAGCTCGGTGCGCAGGTCGACGATTTTCCCGTCCACCTCGCCCGCGCAGGCCACCCGGGCAAGGCCCTCGCTTATGTCCTTCGCTATCTCATATACGCTCTTTTTCTCGGCGTACTCCTTTATGGAGCCGTCCTTTAAAGTAATCTTCATATCGCATCTCCGTTCCTATCTTCCACAGCAGTATTTATATTTCTTGCCAGACCCGCACGGGCAGGGGTCGTTGCGGCCCACCTTCTTGCCGACGACGACCGTCCCGGACTTCTTCTGCTCGAGGTAGAGCTCCTTCTGCCTCTCCTTGGAGAAGATGTCGTCCCACATCGGGAGGTTGTACAGCCAGTCCGCCTTCGCGTCGACCATGTTCTTGTAGAGCTTCTCCTTGTCGAAGGCGAGGGAGACGTGCGTGTCCTCCTCCATCGTCTCTATCGGGTTAGGCTCGATGAGGCTCGTGTCGATCCCGTCCAGAAATCCCGTCATCTCCATCACGGAGAGGCCGTACTTCTCGGCGAGCTCCTTCACGGTTCCCTCGACCTTCTCGTCGGGGTTCGTCAGGAGCTTTTCGTAAACGCCCTTTTCCAGGTCAAAATAGTTCTCCCAGAACTTCTTCAATTTGTCCTGCGGCTGCTTGTCGTCGTAGGCGATTTTTCGCCATTCTTCCAATAATGCCATCTGTGTCACCCCTATCGTCTGAATTAAATTCAAGTATCATTATAGCAAAGTCAAATCCTTTTTCAAGGTTTTTTTGCGATACCGTTTGACTATGCGCCCGTTTTCCGTTATCATAGGATTCATACCAATTACGCAAGGAGAATTTCCCATGAAAAAAGTCAGGCAGATCATGGCGATAGTCGGCATCGTGCTGCTGGTCGCGCTCTATGTATCGACCCTCATCCTCGCGATCACCGACCACACGGGCACTATGCGGATGTTCATGGCCTCGGTCGTCGCGACGATCGTCGTCCCGGTGCTAATCTGGATATACTCGTTCATATACAAGCTGCTCAAGGGCAAGGATGAGGACGAAAATGAGGACGGCCGCAAAAATGGTTAGTTGCAACTAACCGCCGGACAAACAAAGAGACCATCGCTCCTGCGGTGGCCTCTTTTCGCTTTATTCCACTGTCTCGCCGTCGTAGGTCTCCTCCGCGCCGGCCTCGGTTCCCTCCTCAGTGCTCTCCACCTCGGCTGCGTCCTCCTCGGTACCCTCGACTTCCTCGGCGTCGGATTCGGTGTCCTCCTCGTCCTCCTCCTCGGCCTCGAGGTCGTCAAGGGTCTTGTTGAACCCCGAGTAGAGCGTGGAGCTGATGAGGTAGAGGTCGTCGGAATCCGAGCAGGTCAGGTAGTACTCGCTCAGCATGTCGTTGTAGCCTCCGATCGTGAGCGTCGTCGTCCCGGACGCCGTGGTCGCCGTGATGACGTTCTTCGGGTCGTCGAAGCCGTAGTCGGAGAGGTCGCCGTAGTCCTCGACGATCTCCTTCGCCTCCACGCTTTCGAGCTTTGAGAGCAGCGTCGTCACCTCATCCTCGTCGACGTCAAACTCCGGGTCGCCGTCGTAGGTCCAGGTGCTGCCGTCGTCGGCGAGCGTAAACGAGAGTGTCTCCCCGTCCTCATACGAGACGAACGAGAACGCCGTGACGCCGTCCGGGTCGATCTCGGCCACGATGATGTCGGCCGACTCCTCGGCCTCCTTGTTCTCCACGCTCTTGTTGTAGGCGAGAAGCGCGATATATGCCACGACGCAGATCACAAGGAGTATCGCCACGACCAGGAATTGTTTTTGCTGTTTTTTCATTGCTCTATCTCCTTATATCCGCTATTTCTTTCTCCGTACCACAAAGATCACGATGCCAACGACAAGCGCGACAACCGGGATTATGATCATGAACGTGAAGCCCACCAAGAGCGCGTAGAGCGCGGTCACGGTGATGTTGCTCAGCGAGTACGACTTTACCGGGATCACGCTGGAGGCAAGCTCCGTGTCCCCGACGACCGCCGATACTATGTCGGTGAACATCGTCGCGTTGTTCGCGGTCATCTGGCTCGCCGCGTCGCTGAATATGTACGGCGTGCCAAAGACGAGCATCGTGCAGGTGTCGCCGTCGTCGTTCTCCGCCTCGACCGCAAGCCCGACG
>JAJQIQ010000150.1 GCA_021199135.1 Clostridiales bacterium
TCGGCCCCAGAAGGCCATGAATGCCGTTGCCCAGCGTGACCGTGACGTCGTCGAGCGCCTGCACGGTGCCATATCGCTTTGAAAGATTTCTGATGTCGAGTTCCATGGAATTCTCCTCTTTGAATTAAGCTTACTTACGAAGTTCTCCCTGTCGACCTTGCCGCACTGTGCCCGGGCGCAATGGAATTTTTCTCACACCGCACCAGCTCCTATATCCCGCAACAATGGCGAACACGCCGATCGCGATGAACACGGCGCAGACTGAAAAAGCGATCCACACGCTTTTCACCATCAGCAGAAACGGCGTGAGCGAGAGCACGCTTATTATTGAGAAATATTGCATGAACGGGATGCCCACGATCGAGAGCGCGGACGGCACGCACAGCACGAGCGATATCACGATGGCCGCCCGCTGGCTCACCGCCGCCGATGCCGTGCAGGCAACCGCCGCCACCGCAAGCAGCACCAATATCCTCAGCACATACAAGATCGCCATGAACGCCCCGATGCTGCATTTAAACGGCACGAACTCAAGCATCATCAGGCTCTGCACCGGCGCGATAAGCGACGACGTCCCGTAGGCGTGGATCACGGAGGCGAGCGTCAGCCCCTCCGAAAACAGGAACAATGCCGCGGACAGTATCATCGCCATCCCCATCTTTTTCCCAAACACCGCCTCACGCCCGAGTGCGGAGCTTCTCATCACTTGCGCGATACCGCACTGCTTCTCCCGCGCAAAAACGCCGCTGCACAGGAGCACCACGCACAAAATCAGGAGCAGGTTTATCAGCGAATCGCCTTCGTTTAAAAGTGCGCTGTATGTGTAGGTGTTTATGTACCAGCCGCTTATCCCGCGCCCCTCAAGACTCTTTAAGTATTCCGTCTGCTCGGTGATGCGCAAGTAAAACTGCCTGTCGCTGTCGTAGGCCTCGTAGCGCAGGTAGCTTACCATGTATTCCTGCGAGTCGATCTCGCCCGCCGCATACTTCTCGCTCGCGTCGAAGTAGTCCGCCTCGACCTCCGCGAGCTCGTCCCCGAGATCCGTTATGTACGCATCAGATTCCTCGCTCGGCATGCCCGAATAACTTTCCAAGAAATCATAGTACATGTCCTGCGAGCCCGTGCGCATGACGGTCCCGAAGTCCGTCTGCCAGATGAGCACGATGACGAGCACCGCCACCGCGATCACGCCGCACTGCGGGATCAGCGTCTTGTAATACTCCGCGCCGGTAAGCGGAAGGTGCTCCAAAAAAGCCGCGTAAGCCCGCTTCGGAAGGCGCAGGATCTTGCCCGCCGCCTTGCCAAGGATCCTTATCCTCCCGGCGGAGCGACAAGGATAACGTTTCGTCCCGACCAAAAAAGCGATGACGACAAAGGCCGTCGCTATTATTGCCCAGACGCAAATTATCACGAGCTTTTTGTTTACCGCACGCCCTAAAATATTTAAATTTCGGTACTCCGAGAAAAAAGAGGCATCCGCCAAGAGCGACCACGGGCTGCAGTAGCGCAGCGCGGAGAGCGGATGGTTCGCACCAATTTTGCCGAGCAGATATGAGACGATCGCGATGATCGCGATGAGGCCTCCCGACAAAAGCAGATGGTCTATGCACGAGAGGATGCACCACGCGATGATCGTCAGGATAAAGAGCGTGATGAGGCGGTAAAGCAGATACGCCGCAAGCAGCCCGCCGATGCTCCAAGTCTGCGGGAAAAGCTCAAACGTTTCAAGGGACTGCGCCGGATATCCGAGACAGCCGAAGAGGTTGCCGCCCCATTTCGCCAGGCAGGCGACGAGCGTCGTCCCGCAGAGCACAATGACGATAATCGCATCCCATAGGAGCAGCGCAAGGATTTTTCTAAGCGTGAGCCTTGCCCGCCCGCCGCGTGAGGAAAATATCATGCACCGCAGCCCGATCCTGTTCTCGTCGACAAGCCCGAACGCTATGACGAGCCCGCAGAGTATGAGGAACACGCCGAGCGGCCCGTCCCCGAAAAACCTCTCAAGGAATTCCCCGTCAAACTCGACCGGCGCCACGTCGAGAATCCGCGTGTAATCTGCCTTCGTCCGCGCGAGGTTCCTCGACGAGAACGAGTTTGCCTGCGAGAATATGCTTATCGAGCTCATCGCATCCGCCTGCTCGACAATCGAGGCGATGGTCTGCCTGTACTCCTCCGGATAGCTCATGCTCTCCTCGGATTCATCCTCGCCTCTGTCCACGGCGACGCCGTTTACCATGACGACAGCGTCCGCCCACAGCACCGCCTCCTCGTCAGCCCGCTGCTCCATGTACAAAAAGAGGAGCAGCTGCAGAAGCAGGAGCCCCACAAGAATACATATGAGTTTTTTGTTCCGTAAAACCTTAGTCCATTCCATTTTTCATGCCAAATAAATTAATTGATGTTGGGTCAAAAGAATTTTGTCCCCGATATCATTAAATTTTCATCCACTCGCCGCTGCCCGCGAGGAAGTCTGAGAGATTTAAGAGCGCCATAGTGTTGGTCGCGCCGTCAGACGACAATTCCATCCCCATGAAATACCGATCGTCTCCCCAATAAAAGCTCATCACTCCCCAGTCTGCCGCGCACTGGCTTGCAATCAGGTTCCCCTCAAGGTCATAGGCACAGAGAATTCGGTCATCGTCATCCCATGTATAAAGCACGTCCCCGATCACGTCAATATATGGATTGTCGCTGTCTGCCTTCACAATCTTCTGCTCCATGCCGTCCGTCAGGGACATCGCGTAGATCGTTCCGTTCATGTTGTAATACAGCATCCCATTCTGCACACAGTAGTCTGAGATTGCGTCTTTCTTCACGAGCGTCACTTCGCCAGTCTTCGCGTTGTAGGCGTATATCCCGCCGTCTATGTCAATATAATCGTCGTCCACGAAATTGCCCGACTGAAAGAAGATGAAGTCACCGTTCTGCTTCAGGCGGTAGAGTTCTGCCCTGTCCCCGGTCGCCGAGAACACCACCTCGCTCCCAGGACCGGAACTGTCGAGCGCGACCTTGTATAGGTTCGGCTCGGCCTCGCTCCTCGTGTAGTAGTAGATGTCTCCGTCGCAGATGCAGATTTCCGGATCGTAGATTATTGCGTCACCGTACTCGTCCGCCGGGGACGTATAGAGTTTTTTGTATTCCAGCTCTTTCGTGCTCCCGTCCGCCGACATCCGCCACAGGTATGCGTCCACCTCGTCCTCAAACAGCATCCCGTACACATACCCGCCGTGATAGAGCAGCACAGGCCCCATGTCGTATGATATGAACGCGTCACATTCGGTATCGTCATGTTCGCAGCCCGCCTTGCTGCAGAGGTACGCCGACGTGCCTGTCGCTATGTCATAATACTTTAGGTAGCAGTTGTCGCTTAGGAAATAATAACCTTCATCCGCCGCCACGCCATACCAATTATAAAAGAACATGGTCGCGTCCGAATCGTCGAAGGATGCCCCTCCGCTGCTTACGCCCTGCTCCGTATCCGCATTGTTTGAACTGCTGCACGCCGTCAGAACAAAGACCATGCAGCCAAGCAACACAGCATACACAAACTTCCTTGTCATGATTCATTCGACCTCCAAATTAGGGAATTGATACGATTATTTTCTTCATTGCAGTACCTCCTTGAATTTAAACCATGCGTTATCCCCAATCCAACAACTCCGCCTTCTCCGATAAGC
>JAJQIQ010000145.1 GCA_021199135.1 Clostridiales bacterium
GCAATCTCCTGATTATGAGCCAGGCGCTTTAACCATTAAAGCCACGAAGTAACCGACGACTTGACTACGGAATCATCTTTCAACGCCGCAAAGGTAGATGGCAACTACGCAACCTATTGTCGTAATAGAAAAGATAATGCGCACATTACCAAACATTATAAGAAAAAAAAGTCCTCCATGGGAGATGAGGGTTCAACGCACCAAAATTACGAGAACATATGTTCCTCGCCTGCAAGTAATACAGACACACCATGGAAGGACGATGCAAAGATATACATCGAATTCGTTATTCCAAAAGTTAAAGACAAAACTATTGGCGTAGAAGAAAAATTTTCAGAAAAAATTTCGGCAACGGCAACCTTTTCCTATCTGATTAAACTTATCACGCTCATTTCATTCGGAAATCATGACAGAATCACGACCTATTATATATTTAGGTGATGTGCCTGTTATACGAGAATCCTCCTGTTGTATTGGATTCTTCCTGATATACGGCAATCCGCCATTTATAGTCATCCGGACGGGCTCCTTAGAGCCGACGGGGACAGTCGGGGGACAAAAAAATGACGATAAAGAGCAAATATCCGTTCACCTTGGAGTAAAGAAAAGCAACTACGCTGAAAATATGGGATCAGACGTTGGAGTGCTGGCGGAACGACTTGTCCGACAGTCTGGCAAGCGGGCCTTTACTCGCTGTGCTGCATCAAAAAGAGTTCTTTCTGCCTGTCTATTTCCCGTCGTAACTGATCTTCTGTGGGAAGATAGAGCTTGTATTTTGTAGCGAATATCTGCTCGTTGCCTTTCAGTATGGAATATCGCGCGATGTCCGCATCTGTTTCTGAGCAGAGCACGATGCCAATTGTCGGGTTGTCGCCTTCCGTGCGCTTCAACTCGTCATACATCCTGACATACATATCCATCTGTCCCACATCCTGATGCGTGATCTTGCCGACTTTTAGATCTACGAGAACATAACATTTCAGTATCACGTTGTAGAACACGAGGTCGATGAAATAGTCTTCCGACTCCGTCCGGATGTGCTGCTGTCTGGCGACAAAGGCGAAGCCGCGGCCAAGTTCCATCATGAAATCCCGAAGGTGAGTGATGATGCTCGACTCTAGATCTCGTTCCGAAAAGCTCTCGTCCTGTTTGAAACCAAGGAATTCAGCCATCATAGGTGTTTTCAGAATTTCTTCCTTTTGCGGGGCAGATTCTTTTTCCACAGACGATGGCAGGGGCTTGACATAGTGACGTTCGTAGTACTGTGTGGATATGTTGCGGCTGAGGGTTCTCACGCTCCACATTTGTTGGGAGGCGGTTTCCAGATACCATCGTATGGCCGTCTCGTCTCCCACACGAAGCGTACGATACACATGTGTCCATGTGAGATTTGGAAATCGCGATTTCCAAATCTGATAATTGGGCATCACAAGATAGAACTGACGGAATGCACGAAGATAGCGATCAGTATATCCGTTGCCGTATTCGTGCGTCAGCTCCGTAGAAAGCGTTCGTATAAGTTCCTTGCCATATTGGGCTCGTTCCTTTCCGTGTTGCTCCTCTTCCACAATACGTCTACCTATGTTCCAATATGTCGTGATCATTGCGGCATCCACAGCAGTATATGCCGCGTTTCTGCCTTCGTTGATGATCTGCTTTATGTCACTGATGACTTGCGAGACCGCAAGGTCCATCGATTTTTCTGTGTTACCCATCTTTATATAGTTTTACAGTGAGTCCTGGGAGACGCTACGGCCTACCGATATTTCGCAAAGATATTATTTTTTACGCACCATATGGCAATAACAGAAAACACGGGCGGGAGGAAAGCGGGTGATAGAACTTGCGAAATAGCCGGTTTTCGGGGTCATTGGATTGGTCAGTCTCTTCAATTCCGGCGTAGACGGATTGTAGAGGCTGAGGCCGTTGATATCTATTTTAAACAATTGACTATCAATTATTTTCCGATGCAGAAGCGGGAGAAGATGGAGGTGAGGACGTCTTCAGTGGTGACAAGGCCCATGATAGAGCCAAGGGTGTCGAGGGCTTCACGCAAGTCCTGGGAGATGAGGTCGGTCGGGACGGAGTTATGGAGGCCGTCGCGGACGCGATGCAGGGAGGCCGAGGCGCTGCGAAGGGCCTCGAAATGGCGCAGGTTCGTCACCGTGGCGGTCTCGGCTGCAAGGATTCTGTCCTTGAAGGAGGCCGCGAGAACGTGCCTCAGTTCAGGGAGTCCCATGCCGGTCTTAGCTGATATGAAATAGAATTTAATCCCTTTATTTTCATGTAAAAAAACATAAGAGTTTTCGTTCTTAACATTTTTGTTACCCGTAGTTTCTCCGCCTTTTTCCCGGCCTGATTGCTCTATCAGGTCGGTTTTGTTCAGAAGAATATAAACTGTCCTGCCGTCAGAGCCGGAATTGTCGATGTAAGAGAGGAGAGCAAGGATCTGGGCGGTGATCTCTTCGCTCGGGAGGCTGCCGTCTACCATCCCGAGGACGATCTGAGCCGAGGCGATGGCTTTGCGCGTGCGTTCGATGCCGATGCGCTCGATGGTCTCGGACGTGTCCCTAAGGCCGGCCGTGTCGATAAGGCGGAAAAGCACCCCTTCGATGTTGAGCGTCTCCTCGATGGTGTCGCGAGTGGTGCCGCGGATTTCCGATACGATGGCCCTCTCGTCCTGAAGGAGGGCATTCAGCAGGGTGCTCTTGCCCGCATTCGTGGCGCCTACGATGGCTGTCGGGATGCCGCTTCGGATGGCGTTGCCTATGCGGAAGGAGTCCGCCAGGCTGTCCACGTGTGAGATTACCTTTCCGAGGAGCTCGTCAAGCTCACTGCGGGCGGCGAATTCCACATCCTCCTCGCTGAAGTCGAGCTCGAGCTCCATCAGGGATGTTCTCCGGAGCAGCTCCTCGCGCATCTGCCGGAGTTCCGACGAGAATCCACCCCTGAGCTGGCTGCGGGCGATGCGGTGGGCCGCCGCGCTCTGGGATGCGATCAGGTCAGCCACAGCCTCGGCCTGCGCGAGGTCCATCCTGCCGTTGAGAAAGGCGCGCATGGTGAACTCTCCGGGCTCGGCTGGCCTGGCTCCTGCAGCGCAGAGAAGGGCGCTGAGCTCGTTGAAGATGTAGGACGAGGCATGGATGGAGATCTCCACGGAGTCCTCGCCGGTGTAGGAATGCGGAGCGCGGAATACGCTCACGAGCACCTCGTCGAGGATCCCGCCGCCCGGCCGGCTGACCGTCCCGTAACGGATGGTGTAGCCTTTGGCCGCTGCTATCCCGCCGTTGCAGTCAACGAGGCTGTCGGCGATGGAGACGGCGCGCGGGCCACTGAGCCTTATCACAGTGATCGCCCCCGTGCCCGGAACGGTTGCGGGAGCGAAAATCGTGTCGTCGTTGCTGTAGTATGCCATTGCCTTGCTCTGTGTCGTTTGCGGCTCGATCCGACCCTGCCGTCCGGGTCATCATCTGCAGTCGTATGCAGCCGGTCGGCCTCGGGGAGATAGGGGCAGACTGCGGCTGCGTCGGGACTTTACTCTTCAGCGCGCCTATAGCCGTGAGCCCCGGAGGTGTCGACGGTGTCGGCAGGGGCCTCCGGCTCGGTCTTCTCGCCGTCCCAGCCCAAGATGCCTTTCTTGAGGTTATACACCTGAAATCCCTGCTCTGAAAGGATC
>JAJQIQ010000140.1 GCA_021199135.1 Clostridiales bacterium
TCACGAAGCAGTTCACCTCCGAGAATTTAAACATCACCGCGATAAACTCAAAGACGAGCAAGCAGGGGGTCGCGACGATAGACGTCAGCTTCCTCACCGGCGGCCGCGACGAGATAATACGGATCATAGAAAAGGTCAAGCAGGTCGATAGCGTGCTGGATATTGAACGAACTATGGGCTAGACTGAAAAATTTAATCTAGATTTAATAAAGGAGAGGCAAACATGCCTAAATTAAAGATAAACCACTATGTGGTCGGCTCGGTGCAGACCAACTGCTATTTCGCGATAAATGAAGAAACTGATGAGGCGATAATAATAGACCCGGGGGCCGCCGCAGAGCAGCTTTCCGAGTGCATAAAAAAAGATAATTTAAAGCCCGTCGCGATAATCCTGACGCATGGGCATTTCGACCACGCGGGCGCGGCGGAGGAGCTCGCCCAAAGGTACGGCATAAAAATTTACGCGCACGAGGACGATGAGGAGACATTGAAAATCCCGGAGATGAACGTGAGCACCCTGACGGGGGTGCCGGAGACTTATCATGCTGACGAATTTTTTGAGGACAATCAGGAAATCGAGCTTGCCGGATTTAAGATAAAAGTCCTGCACACTCCGGGGCACACGCCCGGGGGCTGCTGCTATTATTTCCCGGAGGAGGGCGTCGTGTTCTCCGGGGACTCGCTATTCTGCCATTCTATCGGCAGGACGGATTTCCCGAAGGGGAGCGAGTCGCAGCTCGTGCGCGCGGTCAAGGATAAGCTCATGACGCTGCCCGACGGGACGCGGGTTTACCCGGGGCACGACTCGGAGACGACGATTGCGGACGAGAGGATGTACAACCCATATTTGTGATATGATATATGTGATTTTTAACGAGCCCTATCTCGAATACGAAATCCACTCGCTGCTGCGCGAATTTTTTCCGCAGGACGACGTGCAGCTCTACTATGCGGGAGGGGTTTTGGAGAAAAACAGGGAAAACGTCGCCTGCCAGGGCAGGGACGCGGGAGAGCTTTCGGATGAGCGGCTAAAATCCGCGAAAGCTGTGCTTTACGTAAATTACGGCGACCGCGAGGCGGAGTTCATCTGGGACGAAGATGGAAATAAATTAAATAAAAAATTCCCCGTCCCGAAGACAAAATGCGACGCAAAAAAGACCGCCGTAAAGCAGGAGCTATACAAAATGCTTTCCGACCGCTGCGGCGAGGGGATGCCCTGGGGGACGCTCACCGGCATCAGGCCGACGCGGATCGCGCTCCAATTTCTGGAGGCGGGGCATAATGAGGATTTCGTCAAAAAAAAGATGAGGGGGAAATACCTCGTCTCCGAAAAGAAAACCGCCCTCGCGACGGAGATCGCAAAAAAAGAGCATTCGATAATCTCCGGCATAAACTGCGAAAACGGATTCAGCCTCTACGTCGGGATCCCCTTTTGCCCGACGAGGTGCCTGTACTGCTCGTTTACGTCCTACCCGCTCGCCGAGCACAAGGGCGAGGTCGACCATTACCTCGACGCGCTTGAGGCGGAGATGGATGCGGTCGCGGGCAAGTGCGTGGGCAGGGAGCTCCACAGCGTATACATCGGCGGAGGCACGCCGACGACGCTCGAGCCCGGGCAACTTGGGCGGCTTGCCGAAATGATTAAATCTAGATTTAATTTTTCCCATTGCCGTGAGTTCACGGTCGAGTCGGGGCGGCCCGATTCGATAACGCCCGAGAAGCTTGAGGCGATGCGGGAGGCCGGGGTCGGCAGGATCTCGATAAACCCGCAGACGATGAAGCAGGAGACGCTCGACCTCATCGGTAGGAAGCACACGGTCGGACAGACCGTCGACAGCTTCAAGATGGCGCGCAAGGCGGGATTTTGCAACATAAACATGGACCTCATCGTCGGGCTCCCGGGAGAGGATATCGACGACGTGGCGCACACGATGGACGAGATCGCAAAGCTATCCCCGGAGAGCGTCACGGTCCATTCGCTCGCGATAAAGCGGGCCTCGCGGCTGAACATCGAGTGGGAGACCTACGGGCAGATGCAGATGCAAAATTCGCAGGAGCACATGAGCCTCTGCGAGGGCCGCTGCGCGGACATCGGGTTATTCCCCTACTACCTCTACAGGCAAAAGGGCATGGCGGGCAACATGGAAAACGTCGGCTACGCCCGTGAGGGCATGGAGGGGATATACAACATCCTCATGATGGAGGAGAAGGAGTCGATAATCGCGCTGGGCGCTGGCTCGGTCTCGAAGTTCGTGCGGCCCGACAGCACGCAGATCGTCCGCACCGAAAACGTAAAGGACGTGAAAAATTACCTCGGGCGCATCGACGAGATGATCGCCCGGAAAATAAAAAAAATGGAGGAACTGGGATGGCACTGAGCAAAAAGCCGGTAAACGGCATGAAGGATATCCTGCCCGCGGAGATGGAGCTTAGGGACTACGTGACGGGCGTGATAAAGGAGACCTATCGGAGTTTCGGCTTCACGCCGATCGAGACGCCGTGCATGGAAAACATCGCAAACCTTTCAAGCAAGCAGGGCGGCGAAAATGAAAAACTGATATTTAAGGTTTTAAAGCGCGGGGAGAAATTAAAGCTCTCCGAGGCGAAGGACGAGGGCGACCTCGTGGACATGGGGATGCGATACGACCTCACGGTCCCGCTCTCGAGGTACTACGCGAACAACGAAAACGACCTCCCCTCGCCGTTTAAGGCGCTGCAGATCGGCAGCGTCTGGCGCGCGGACCGCCCGCAGAGGGGAAGGTACCGCCAGTTCACGCAGTGCGACATCGACATCATCGGCGAGCCCGGGAACCTCGCGGAGATCGAGCTCATCGGCGCGACGACCACGACGATCGGAAAGCTCGGCTTTAAGAATTTCGAGATCCGCATAAACGAGCGGCGCATCTTAAAGGCGATGGCGGCATACAGCGGCTTCGACGAAAAAGATTTCGACGCGGTGTTCATCGCCCTCGACAAGATGGACAAGATCGGCAAGGAGGGCGTCACACAGGAGCTCACCGAAGCTGGTTTTGGGCGGGCGGCGATAGAAAAATATATGGGCCTGTTTGCGCTGCTTGACGGCAAGCGCGACGTGAACGATGGGCTTGCCGCGCTCAAGGATGAGCTGGGGGATTTCCTCGACAATGACGTGGTGAAAAACATGGCGGAGATCGCGGACGCGGTGAACGCGACGAAGGCGGCGGAGTTTGAGCTCGTCTTCGACCCGACGCTCGTGCGTGGGATGAGCTACTACACCGGCACGATATTCGAGATCGCGATGCCGGAGCTCGGCGCGGCCTGCGGGGGCGGCGGACGCTACGACAAGATGGTCGGCGCATTCACCGGAAACGACGTGCCCGCCTGCGGGTTTTCGATAGGCTTCGAGAGGATAATTCTCCTCCTTCAGGAGAGCGGATTCAAAATTCCCAAGAGCCCGAAAAAGACCGCGTATTTAATCGAAAAAAATTACCCTGTGGACGAGCTTTCGAGAGTGCTTAAACAGGCGCAGGAGGCTCGCGAGCGGGGGCAGCAGGTGCTGGTAGTCCGGATGAACAAAAACAAAAAATTCCAGAAGGACCGCCTCGCAAACGAGGGATACGAGGAGATAAAAGAATTTTTCAATAAATAAATTTTTTAACGATAAGGAGACGCAAAATGACACAGTCAAGGACGC
>JAJQIQ010000200.1 GCA_021199135.1 Clostridiales bacterium
TACCGAATGACAGCCTCGAGTACCTGGGCGATGAGTATAAAGAGGGAAACGAGATAACGCTTACTGCGGACAACACCGAGATTTTCCTCCGTCGCCGCGACACGACCACGGCCGACAGCGCGATTTACCGGATGGAGCGCCAGAAAGTGTTTCTGACCGCCTTTGCGGAGAAAGCGAAAAGCGTCTTCTACGCAGAACCCGAGAAGCTCACGCAGCTCATCGCCGACTTGGATTCGTACATGGTCACAAACATTGGCAATGACCAGTACGTAAAAATCCTGGACGGGCTGAACGAGGGTGGGCAGACGTCCTCCTGGACAGTGCCGGGGGAGGCGGTCGAGGGGGAATACTACGACGAGTACTACGCCTCCGACGAAGCACTGTATCAAAAGGTCATCGAGACGTTTTACGTCAAGCAATAAATTCTTGTGAGAGGAGGATGCCCACGCGCAGCGTGGCAGAAAAATGAGCCAAAATGAAAAAATGGCAGATAATCGTAATAATATGAGATCCTGCACTACAGGATTTTCGCGGCGTACGTGACGGACAACCTGCATATACTGCTGAACAATGATTTCAGCGACCCCGACGCCTACCAGAGCTATCTGGATAATATCTTTTCCATGACAAGCTCTAGCGCACATGTTGACACGGACATGGAGGTGAGCGCGGAGGACAAGATCCTCTCGCTCGAGACGTGCAACGCGGGGATATCCACACGGCGATACCTGGTACAAGCTGTACTGGTGTCCATAGAGCAATAAAATCTTACAAGGAAAGTGAGGAAAAAAGCATGAAGAAAAAGGTTTTAGCGGGAATGATCGTGGGAATGCTCCTTGTGGGGCAGGCCATGAGCGTTTTCGCAGCAGGCAGCGCGACGGCTGATGGTGGCAGCTCATCATCATCTAGCTCATCATCTAGCTCGTCAAGCTCGTCATCGTCTTCGAGTGAGACGGTTGATGAGGACACGTCTGGCACGACTGGGGATGAGACGGTTGATGAGGACACATCATCTGGCACGACTGCAGATGAGACGGTTGACAACAACTCATCCAGCACGACGACGGATGACAGCAGCAGCTCATCTAGCTCG
This sequence comes from Clostridiales bacterium, assembly GCA_021199135.1. Taxonomy (GTDB): domain Bacteria; phylum Bacillota; class Clostridia; order Lachnospirales; family Lachnospiraceae; genus Roseburia. The sequence goes on from JAJQIQ010000200.1 coordinate 1,094, forward strand.
TCAGCATCCACGGGCAGCACGGTGGCTGCAGTTGGAGCTACGTCTGACAGCGCGGCTACCACACAGGCGATGGACAGCGCAGCGATTGCCGAAGTGAAAGCGGTAGATAAGACGGCCGCCACGGTGATTGAGCAGTTCAACAGCGGCGCGATGACCCTCGCCGATGTTGCGGACACGCTCGCCCAGGATGACGCAGCCGATGCGGACGTCATCGAGACGATGCAGGCCGACACGACGGTTGCCATGACAGATTTCTTTGACCTGCAGCTTGCAGACGGGGCCAAGAAGAACGCAAACGGCAAGTACGAGGTCAAGCTCTCTGTCACGATCCCGAGCGGCTACGACGCATACCTGCTACATTTCAGCACCGAGCGCGGCGTATGGGAAATGGTGAAGACCACGATCGACAGCAAGGCTGGCACGATCTCAGCTGAGCTTGACGACCTTTCACCGGCAGCGGTAATCGCAGTTCCGACGAGCACCAGCGGCAGCGGCAGCGACAACAGCACCAGCACTGGGACCGGGACTGAGACTGGAGCGACATCTCCGAAGACCGGCGTGACCTCTGCCTGGGCTATCTGGATGGTAGCGGCGGCTGGGCTCGTTTGCGTCGCAGTGGTGGCTGGAACTAGGAAAAAGAACGAGCAGTAAGATTGATACCAAAAACTGACACAAAAAACTGACACAAGGTTCTCTTAGGGAACCAAACCACATGAATCTCATTGCAAATGGTGCAGTGGATGCAGCAGACACAGCCACGAGCGATCGCGGCTGTGCTTTTTCTGCCAATTCCATCTGTTGCGCGGAGGAGCGATATGTGATAAAATGGAGAAAGGTTTTGGAAGGAGGGCATTTACATGGATGCAGTTGCAAAAGAAGAACTGGAAATGTTTCAGGCGATTGAGGGGGAGCAGAAGCCCGAGGAGAGGAAAAAGCAAAAGAGTGAGCAGAGGTACACGACCGACTATATCGAGAGCCTACCGGAGGGGCAGCGGGCGGAGCTGATCAACGGGCGGGTTTACGACATGGCGGCACCGAGCTTGACGCATCAGCGCATTATCGTGGAGATGATGGCGGCAATCCGTGACTACATTAAAAAGAAGGGTGGCCCGTGCGAAGTCGTGCCTGCGCCGTTTGGGGTGTTTTTGACTGATGACAAAAGGAATTTCGTCGAGCCCGACATCTCCGTGATTTGCGATCCGAGCAAGCTGGACGACAAGGGCTGCCACGGCGCGCCCGACTGGATCATCGAGGTCGTCTCGCCGTCGAGCGTACAGATGGACTACATGATAAAATCATTGAAATATAGTTCTGCCGGAGTGCGCGAATACTGGGTGATAGATCCTGAGCGGGGAACGCTGGTGGCATATAGGGCTATCGAGGACACCGATGGCGGCAGTAAAGCCGAATACACCGAGTACGCCTTCGACGACACCGTCCCGGTCGGCATCTACCCCGACTTGGAAATTGATTTCAAGGAAATCATGGCGGGCATATGAATACAAACATCAAGTTTTTTATCAGGCTGGGAGAGATAGGATTCTCTTTCTTTCTGGGAGCGGGTGTGCCGTATGCCATAGTGACGAGATTTTTCGAGAAATGTGAGCCTTAATCGGAAAACTTGCGCGATATGACTTGACGTGGTAAACTGTGATTCTAAGAAAGTGAGAGTGGAGGCATAACAGATTTTTATGAAAAAGGTTCTTCAGGTATCAAAGCAAATGTATCCGTTCATAGGCGGCATAGAGCAGGTGGCGAGGGACATCGCAAATGCCCTGCCAAAGGATGAATATGAGCAAAAGATAATCTGCTTCAACGAGGACGCGGAGGACGGAAAATATGTCTGCCGCAGGAAGGAGACGGTAAAGGATACTGTTGACGGGGTGGAAGTGATTCGATGCGGCTGCATCGCAAAGGTCGCCTCGCAGTCCATCTCCTTTTCTTACCCAAGGCAACTGAAGAAGGTTTTCGAGGATTTCAATCCGGACATAGTGGTTTTCCATTACCCCAACCCCTATGTCGCAACGTTTCTGATGAAGCGCATAAAGGAAAACATGAAATTTATTTTATACTGGCACCTAGACATAACGAAACAGAGAATGCTCGGGAGGCTGTTTCACAGCCAGTCCGTCAAGCTGTTGAGACGCGCCGACGCGGTCGTCGCGGCAAGCCCAAACTACATCGAGGGCAGCCCATACCTTGCCATGTACAAGGACAAATGCACCGTGATTCCGAACTGTGTCGATTTGTCGCGGCTCACTGTCACGGAGGAGATAAAAAAGAACTCGGATGACCTTCGCTCGTCAATGGACGGGAAGACGATCTGCTTCGCCTGCGGGAGGCACGTCCCCTACAAGGGATACACATACCTCGTGAAGGCGAGCAAGCTTCTGCCGGACTCGTTTAGCATATGCATCGGCGGAAAAGGTGAGCTCACCGACCAGCTGAAAAAGGAGGCCGAGGGAGACGACAAGATACAGTTCCTCGGCAGGCTCAGCGACGAGGAACTGCTGACCTACCTTCTGGCCTGCGACATATTTTGTTTCCCGTCGATCACGAAGAACGAGGCATACGGGAT
>JAJQIQ010000169.1 GCA_021199135.1 Clostridiales bacterium
ACCTCGAGAAAGTGGCGCAGGACGGGCTTGCGCAGATAGAGGAGATGAAATACGCAGAGTATTTCGATAAGTATAAATTCAAGACCGTGAGGAAATACTGCATCGCCTTCTGCAAGAAGGAGTGCAGGGTGAGGATGTGAGGTAAACTTCAGTGAAGGAATTACTCCACATACGCCCTAATAAAAGGAGAAAGAAAATGAAAACGAAAAAAATTAACCGCACATTCAAAAAATTCACTGCAGCGCTGCTCGTGCTGGCGCTATGCCTCGGGGTCGTGATGACGGAGGGGCTCACGGTGGCGAAGGCCGCCAGCAATTGCGTCGACGTGCAGTTTAATGTGACGTACAAGCAGACGGACGCGAGGTCGATGCTTTCGCTCATCAACGATTTCCGTACGGGCAGTGAAGCCAATTATGTGGGCGCAAACGGAGGCATTGTGACAGTGAGCGGCCTTTCGGAGCTTACATATGACTACGATCTCGAGAAGATCGCGATGCAGCGCGCGGCTGAGATCGTGCTGAGTTTTGAACACACAAGGCCGAACGGGGATGATTGCTGGACCGCATATACCGAATACAGTTACAGCTATGATTCATGCGGGGAAAATATCGCGTGGGGGTATAGTTCCGCGCAGTCGGTTTTCGAAGGCTGGAGGGAGGACGATGAGGATTATTCTGGCCAGGGGCATCGTCGCAATATGCTCGGGGATTTTTCGAATGTCGCGATCGCCTGCGCGTCTTACGGCGGAAAATGCTGCTGGGTGCAGGAATTTTCAAAGGCATCCAACACCAGCGCGGCGACCACGGCGAACAACAGCATTACGACGGTGACGGTAAGCGTGCCACAATCCGACCTCACAAATATTTCTGCGAGTGACATGTCCCTGACCGTGGGCGGGACAGCCTCGCTTTCGTCAGTGACGGCATCATATGCCAGCGACTACAATGGGACTGTCAAAGTCACGATTCCGACCACAGCCTGGAGAGTCGCAGGCGCGGGCGTAATCTCCGTATCAGATGACGGCACGGTCATGGCACTTTCCGCAGGCACGGCGCTCGTGACCTTGACTACGGCGCTTGGCGATTACGATGTCACGGTCACGGTCAAAGAAAACTCGTCCACCGGCAGCACCGGGAATAATGATGACGGATCGGGAAATGAATCGAACTTCGCTGGCGACGAATCTGAGGACGAGACCGACATTACCGAAGACGATGGGAGAGGAAACGGATATCCCAAATGACGAAACGGAGGATGAGACTGACATCACCGATGGGGACGACGAGTCAGAGGACGATATAGATGATACCGAGAACGTTGACGAACCAGAGGATGGTTCAGACAGCGATGATGCGAGCGACTCCGGTGAAAATGATGATTCAAATGTGAGCGAGATCGGCGATGAAGCGACGGTAGACGGCGCGACTTACCAGATCACCTCGACCGAGAAACTGACGGTCAAGTATATGGGCTATGAGGATGCAGCTGCCGGGGTCAAGATTCCGGCGACCGTAAAGATTAATGGCACGAAATACAAGGTGACAGCGATTGCCGCGGGCGCATTCAAAGGCAACAAGAACATCACATCCGTAACCATCGGGAAGAATGTGAAAAAGGTCGGAAAGAACGCATTTAAAAATTGCAAGAACCTCAAGACCGTGAAAATAAAATCCGAGAAACTGACATCGGTCGGCAAGAACGTTTTCAAGGGAATCAGCAGCAACGCGAAGATCAAAGTGCCGTCCGAAAAGCTCTCGAAGTACAAAAAAATGTTTAAGGCAAGCGGATTTGCTGGAAAGGTGAAGTCACTGTAAGCGAGTGAAATGTATCGCGAGCTCTTATATGGGCGGCCATGGCCGCCCGTTTTTTGTTGCCAGTTTTCTTTAAAAATCAGTTGAATGTGGAAAGGAAACAGGGTATAATCTTTCACGAGAGGTGAAGAAAATGAGACGAATGAAAAAAATCATAGTTTTGATATTGATGGCGACGCTTGCCATAGGGATGCTTTCCGGGTGCACATTCCCGTGGATGAGCGCGGATCTTGATCCGGAGATTACGTCGACGGAGCAGGAGATTTCGACCGAGTCGGAGCCGGAAACTGAAGTCGCATCGGAAGTCGAGGGGGAGATTTCCGACACCGAAATGGCGCAGGAGGTGGAATCGACGGAGGAGGAGACCGAGGCCGAACCCACGCCCGCCGATTACAATCTGCGTGAGCTTGAAAAAGTTTACGCCATAAGGAGGGTCAATGTCCGCACAGAGCCGTCCACGGATTCCGACGTGTACGAGGTCCTGGCGAAAAACCAGTCGGTCAGGCGCCTCGAGGACGACGGCGAGTGGAGCAAGGTCATTATCGACGACCAGTTTTTCTATGTCTCAAGCGATTATCTGACGACGGAGCCGCCTGAGGGTTCGAACGGTTTCGTGGTCGTGATCGACGCGGGGGATCAGCAGGAGGAAAACACCGATAAGGAGCCGGTCGGCCCAAACGCGAAGAAAAAGACAGAGAAGGCCTCCGCTGGAGAGACGGGGGCAATGAGCGGCCTTGACGAATACGATCTGAACCTCACCATTGCGAAGAAACTCCAGAAAATCCTTGAGGACCGAGGCTACGAGGTCGTCATGTGCCGCACCGAGAACAACGTGGACATCAGCGGCAGCGAGCGGGCGCAGATCGCGAACAACGCCATCGCCGATGCCTTCATAAGCATCCATGCGAACTTTTCCGACGACACCACAGACAACGGCGTGGTGACGATCTGCCAGACTGCAGACAACCCGTACACAGACGGCCTCTACGACCAGAGCCGCGCGCTCGCGGAGGACCTTCTCGACTGCTTCTCCGAGGCCACAGGCGCGGAAAAACAGGACGTGCAGGAGTCCGATGAGATGAGCGTGATAAACTGGGCGGAACTCCCGACCGCCATCATCGAGGTCGGCTACCTGTCGAACCCGAGTGAGGACCTGAGCATGTCGTCCGACAATTACCAGAGCCTCATGGCAGAGGGCATCGCGAACGGAATCGACCTCTTCCTGCTCGGCGAGGCCGAGGAGGAGGAATAAAATAATAAATACTTCAATTAATCTGCGAAATAAAAAGGAGGTTTCTCATGGGAGCAGCACTGAAACTTGAGGGCACATACACCGTGGATTATATTTATAATCTGCCAGACGGCCAGAGGGCGGAACTCATTGACGGTGTGGTGTACGACATGGCATCGCCGAGCCGGACGCACCAGAAAATCTTGGGAGATTTATTTTTTACTATTAGCAATCATATTCGTTCCAAAGGAGGGGATTGCGAACCGTATATGGCTCCGTTTGCGGTTCTTTTGAATAAGAACGACAGGACTTATGTCGAGCCCGACATCTCCGTCATCTGCGACCCGTCCAAGCTGGACGACAAGGGTTGCAACGGTGCGCCGGACTGGATAACTGAAATTGCCTCCCCGTCATCCCGGCACAGGGATTATGTGATTAAGGTATTTAAATACCGCGCAGCGGGAGTGCGCGAGTACTGGATCGTCGACGCGGAGCTGAACCAGATCTTAAAATATGAATTCGCCGAGGACCCCGCCGACGACATTTGCAAGACCTACACCCTCTCCGACACCGTGCCAGCCGGCATTTGCCCTGATTTTTCGATTGATTTCAAGG
>JAJQIQ010000051.1 GCA_021199135.1 Clostridiales bacterium
TCCCGTTCTCTAAAAAATAAAATAAGACAGCCCCCTCAAAACAGGGGGCTGTCTTAATGTGCAGGAACGCACGCAGGCTCTTGCAGCATAGCTTAGCCGCGTGTGCCCCCACCTCTTACGCAGGTGACATACTCGCCATCCGCGCTTTAATTCAATGATCAGTCGCCAATGTTCAGGTATGAGTACGTGTCATGCACCGCAGCCTTGAAGTCTGCAAGCGCCGTATCCTCATCCTTGCTGCCTGTCGCATAGGCCGTAACCTGTGAGCTCCAAGCATCGAGGATTCCTGCGTCCTCAGCCGTCGCGTTCTTTCCGCTGATGTCGTCAGCGAGCGGTTTGTAGAATGCAAGCCAATCCTGATCGCCATAGATCATCGGGCAGCTAACGCCATTGTCAGACAGGATCTGGATAGCCTCTTTGTTGTTTACGAAATCCGTGTTGAACTCGGAAATCTTCACCATCGCATCGGTGTCGCAGCACAGGCAATGGATGATGTCGTATGCCATCTGGGTATCAGAGCAGCCATTCGTTACTGCAAGGCCAGTGCCGCCCCAGTAGAACTCTTCCGGTGCCTGAACAAGGATGGTGTTGCCGGTCCATGTGTCAGCAGAAAGGCTCCAATAGGTGAACCACGGGCAGCCGCAGTATGCAAGTGCTGCCTTAGAGTTTACGCCGTCGCCGTCCATGTTCGCATACCAGTCGTCATCCCACTGTGAGGTGTTGAACGTGAGGTCCTCGTCATAGAAGGTCTTTGCGAGCTCCATGTACTGGATCATGTTGTCGCTGACCGTGATGGTGTCGGTGTCGTCATACCAGCCGACGTCGCTGGAGTTCTGGAAGATACGAACCATCTCGTCGTAGCCTGAGAACAGCTTAACCATGCCGCCGCTCCTCTCGTTCAGGTCCTCAGCGAGAGCAAGAACGTCATCCCAGGTGTTGAAGTACTGCTGCAGCTCATCCGGGTCGGTCGTGCCGAGCCACTCCTCGCAGAGGTCTGCACGGAGTGAGAAGTTACCCGGAGTAGCCTGCCAGAACAGAGCCTTTACGGCGCCGCTCGTGTCGGTACCCTTATCCAGGTTGTACTGATACATGTTGGTCAGGTCATCTGAGGTGATGCCGATGTCCGCCATGTCCATGAGGTAAGAACCGTTTACATACTTGAGCACGTAGTCGGTCTCAAGACCCATGATGTCCGGATACAGCTCGTTGCTCGGATCGTCGAGCATCGCGTCGATCTTCGTCTGATAGAGGTCAGATCCGCCAGTGTTTACGAATACGATGCGTGAGTACTCGTCCGGATAGAGCTCTGCGAAAACGTTGTCAAGGATGTCCTTGATATCGTCGTTCCATCCCCAGATAACGAATGCATCATCTGCGCTCGCATCACCGGTGACGGTGTTGCCGTCGTCGTCGCCCTCGTCCTCTGCCGCTGTCGCGTCAGAAGAGTCGCTAGAGCTGTCGCTACTGCTAGAGCTCTCAGTGCCGCTCGAACTGCTGTCGCTGCTGCTCGAGCTGTTTGATCCGCAAGCCGCGAGAGATGCAACCATGGCACCGCACAGCAGCAAGCTGACAATCTTCTTCTTCATAGATTTTTCCTCCTTCTCTATGATACTTAGTTGTTCGCAAACTTTACTATACCGCAAGATTTCTGAAAGTGCAAGTCTTTTTCAGTCTTTCGTCATTTTCCACTACTTTGCGGTACGATTTTTGTGCACTTTGACAGGCGAAGTTCTTTTCATTTGAATGATATGGCATGCTGTGATATGATAGGGACATGATTGCGAAGCCCATTAAAAAAATGACGGTCGAGGACGACTGCTTCTATATAGTAGGGTGGATATTCCTGGCACTGTCGGTGGCGGCGCTCCTGCTCGCGCGGTTCGGCGTCTTCGAGCAGTTAGGATTGGCTAACCACCAGTGCGCGTTGCACAGGCTGACCGGCTACTACTGCCCCGGCTGCGGCGGGACGCGGGCCGTCATCGCTCTCCTCCACGGGCACATTTTCCAGTCGCTCTACTACCACCCGCTCGTGGTTTACGTGCTCGCGGTCGGCGGCTGGTACATGGTCTCGCAGACCGTCGAGCGCCTCTCCCGCGGGCGAGCCCCGATCGCTCTCCGCTACAAAAACGCCTACCTCTGGCTCGCCCTCGCGCTGACGCTCATAAACTGCGTGGTCAAGAACCTCGTGCTCGCAATCCTCGGGGTAGCACTTCTATGAGCGCCCGCCCAAAATCCTTGGCAAGGGGAGCGGGCGCATTAATAATACTGTCCGAGGAGTTCCTCGTAGGCATTTATGAGCCCGTCGAGGCCCCCGTACTGGTAGAGCTCGACCATAAAAGTAATCCCGTAGATCACTAGGCAGAGCACCACGGCGACGATCCCGAGGAATATCGCGACCTGCGCCCGCAGGGTGTACTCCGTCCGTCCCCCGCGCGATAGGTTCGCGAGTATTATGGCGAGTGCGCCGCACGGTATGGAGACATACCAGCATACGCAACAGATGACGGCGATGGATCCCAGCACCGCGGCGGCGAGCTCCATCCTGTCCGACGGCCGCGGGAGCGGGAATTGGCCGTTGCCGTCGCCGTCGCTGTTGTACGGATTGTTGTACTGATTGTATTGACGGTTGTCGTATTGGTTGTAACCCATCAGCCACGCCTCCAAAAAAGATAAAACCTTAATACCGCTTTTTATGACAAAATCACACATACCAATCAAACCTTCCATTGTTCTGATTGTTCTGCGGGTTCGGATTGGGGGCTTTGTGGATGTCTATGGGCTGGCCGGTCGCGTCGAGGTAAAAGTTGACGAGCGTCTGGCAGCGGTAGGGGTTGACCCAGAGGTTGCCGATCCCGAGGGTCAGCACGCACAGCAGCCCAAGCCCGATGAAGCTCAGATAGATGTAAAACAGCCTTTTCTTGTGCCCTTTCATCGAGGAAAAACTGCGCAAAAAACACGTCGGGACGGATATTGCCGGGAAGTCGAGGGCGAAATAGAGCGCAAGCGATGTGTAAAGCATGATGAAAACCACGATCACCGCGCTTGCGGCGCATAGCAATACGCAGGCGACGACGCACGGGATTGTCGTCTGCAATATGGCGAGCACTATGCCGACGATCGCCGGGACCATCCCCACGAGAAGGATGGCATACTGCAGCAGGCCCGTGAGGATGAACCGGTCGGGATGCTCCATGAAGCCGAAAAGCACCATCGAGATCTGATAGGGGCGCTTCCTGGCGATGTTCAGGTGAAGGAAGTTCACACCCGCAGAGAGCACATAGGAAATCAGCGCAGTCAGGATTTCTGCGATGAGAAATATGACCTGTTGTATCGCAGTTTGGTCAGTGCCCAGCACGAACGCGAACGCGAGCTGAATCACGAACGGAATGACAATTGCGATGAGCGTGACGCATATCGGAATCCCGTAATGCCCCACGAGGTTGCCCCGTGCAATTCTTTTTAATTCGCCGCTCGGCCTGTTCATGTCGGTAAGTTCCTCCTAAACATTCGCACACGCAAAGCCCGATGGAACCGCGTGTGCGAAAAGTTATCAAATCTAGATTTAATTTCTCAAATCGCCCTATCCGCGTTGGTCCACGTTCTGCCCTCTCAGGCTGGTCCCGTCGTCGGCCTTGCGGCCCTGCTGG
>JAJQIQ010000155.1:0-1851 GCA_021199135.1 Clostridiales bacterium
TCGTGATGTCGCCTGAGCCCGGATCGATTGAATCCCAGTCAACCGCGCTGCTTGAACTGCTGCTGTCGTCTGATGACGTGCTGCTGCTTGAGCTCTCAGTGCTGCTTGATGAGCCGCCGCTCGATGAGTTGCTGTCGTCAGAGCTGCTGCCGCATCCTGCGAACAGGGTGGCCGCCATAGCCCCGACAAGCAGAAATGATAGTGCTTTCTTCTTCATTGTCTTTTCTCCTTTTCCATGATATAGATTTTAGAGTTTATATAAAATGCTCCCGCACCTTATATCGATACTATTTTGGTGAAACTATGGATCGCTCTCATTGACGTACTTTTGTTCCCTGTTTCATCAAATCTACGAAAAGTTTCTTTCATTAATACAATGCTTTTCGTCATATTGCAAGCAGGATATAAAAATAAATGAAATTTCCTTAACTTTTTAGAGCTTGAATCGGTATCCCACGCCCCAGATCGTCTCGATGTACTGCGGCTTGGCGGTGTTCATCTCGATCTTCTCGCGGATCTTCTTGATGTGGACCGTGACGGTCGCGATGTCGCCGATCGACTCCATGTCCCAGATCTCGCGGAAGAGCTCCTCCTTCGTGAAGACGTGGTTCGGGTTCTCCGCGAGGAACGTCAGCAGGTCGAACTCTTTCGTCGTGAACTGCTTCTCCTCGCCGTTGACCCAGACACGGCGCGCGGTCTTGTCGATGCGGATGCCGCGGATCTCGACGATGTCGTTCTCGACGACGTTGCTGCCGATGAGCCGCTCGTAGCGCGCCAGGTGCGCCTTGACCCTCGCGACGAGCTCGCTCGGGGAGAACGGCTTCGTGACGTAGTCGTCCGCGCCCAGGCCAAGCCCGCGGATCTTGTCGATGTCGTCCTTCTTTGCGGACACGAGCAGTATCGGCGTGTTCTTCTTCTCCCTTATCTGGCGGCAGATCTCGAAGCCGTCCACCTCCGGGAGCATGAGATCGAGGATGTAGAGATCGAAGTCCTCCTTGAGCGCGCGCTCGAGCCCCGTGCCGCCGTCGTTCGCGATCTCCACCTCGAAGCCGCTCAGCTCCAGGTAGTCCCGTTCCAGGTTTGCGATGTCCGCCTCGTCCTCAACTATAAGTATTTTGCTCATTGGTCGCCTCCTGTGTCGTTTATGGTCTCCTGATATTTCCTTATCACAAAGTACATGACGGTGCCGTCGTCCTCCTTGCTCGTCGCCCAGATCTTGCCGCCGTGGTCCTCGATGATCTTCTTTACTATCGAGAGGCCGATGCCGCTGCCGCCGGTCGCGGAGTTACGCGACGCGTCCGCGCGGTAGAAGCGGTCGAAGATGTACGGCAGGTCCTTCTGCGCGATGCCGCGCCCGTTGTCCTCGATCTCGACCTGGATGAAGTCGCCCACGTCCTTTATGCGGATCTGGATGAACGGCTCCGGCTTGTTCATGTACTTGATGGAGTTTCCTATTATATTGTTCACGACGCGCCTCAGCTGCTCCGGGTCGGCGATTATCAGCGCGTCCGGCGAGCTGTAGTTGTGGTACGTCAGGCCGATGCTCTTCGACTCGAGGTCGAGCCCGATCTCCTCGACGCAGTCGTTGAAGTAGCTCACGACGTTTATCTTCGCGAAGTTGTACGGGATCCTGTTCGTGTCGATCTTCGCGTAGAGGGTCAGCTCGTTGATGAGCGTGTCCATCTCGTTGGCCTTATTATATATGGTTCTGATGTATCGGTCAAGTTTTTCGGGCGTGTTCGCGACGCCGTCGAGTATTCCCTCGGCGTAGCCCTTGACCGCCGTGATTGGTGTCTTGAGGTCGTGGGCGATGTTCGTGATCAGGGCCTTGTTGTCGCTCTCGGTGTTCAG
>JAJQIQ010000155.1:1951-3644 GCA_021199135.1 Clostridiales bacterium
GTGATGGCGGTGACGATGAACGCGCTCTCCGGCTCGTCCCCCTCAGAGCGGAAGTCCACCTGCTTTATGAGGACCTCCTTGCTGCCGTCGATGTATATCCCCGTGCCGGAATCGGGCTCCGTCGTCCCGTACTCTGGCAGGGAGTCTATGACGGTCGAATTGTCGCTGGAGCCGTTGTACGTGATCTGCCCGTCGAGCCGCACGACGAGGTATGAATATTTTCCCTCGAGCTCATCGTTTACCGCATCGAGGTAATCGCTCTCCTGGAATTTCTGCGGCGTCTGCCGCGCGACGCCCTGCAACTCCTCGAAGTCCGACGCCGTGTAGCTGCTGAGCATCTGGACCGTGCTGCTGAGTCCGTAGACGTTCGGGTTCTTGATGCCGTAGGTCTGCCTGATCACCTGCACCTGCACGTTCAAAAACATGACCCCGACGATAATCGCCAGAAGCAACGGCACGAATATTATTATGCAAAACGAAATCGCAAGCTTCGTCTTAATCTTCATATAGCGTACTTTCTCAGCGCATCGGCGCGGTCGGTCGCCTCCCACGGAAGATTGAGGTTCGTGCGGCCGAAGTGGCCGTAGGCCGCGGTCTGGCGATAGATCGGCCTGCGCAGGTCGAGCATCTGGATGATGCCCGCCGGGCGGAGGTCGAAGTTCTCGCGGACGATCTCGACGAGCCTCTCATCGGAGAGCTTTCCGGTGCCGAACGTGTCGACCATGATGGAGGTCGGCTGCGCTACGCCTATCGCGTAGGAGAGCTGGATCTCGCAGCGCTCCGCGAGCCCCGCCGCGACGATGTTCTTCGCGACGTAGCGCGCCGCGTACGCCGCCGAGCGGTCGACCTTCGTGCAGTCCTTGCCGGAGAAGGCCCCGCCGCCGTGGCGCGCGTAGCCGCCGTAGGTGTCTACTATAATCTTTCGCCCTGTGAGCCCCGCGTCGCCCTGCGGCCCACCAATCACGAAGCGTCCCGTCGGGTTGATGAAGAACTTCGTGTCCGCATCCACCATCTCTTTCGGCAGCACCTCGTCAAACACGTATTTCTTTATGTCCTCGTGGATCTGCTCCTGCGTCACGTCCTCGTCGTGCTGCGTCGAGAGCACGACCGCCTCGAGGCGCTTCGGCTTGCCGTTCTCGTCGTACTCGACGGAGACCTGGGTCTTGCCGTCCGGGCGCAGGTACGGGAGCGTCCCGTTTTTGCGCACCTCGGCGAGCCTCCTCGAGAGCTTGTGCGCAAGCGCGATCGGGTACGGCATCATCTCCGGGGTCTCGTTCGTCGCGTAGCCGAACATCATGCCCTGGTCGCCGGCCCCGGTGTCGAGGTCGTCCTTCAGCTGCCCGTCACGCGCCTCGAGCGCCTTGTCGACGCCCATCGCGATGTCCGCCGACTGCTGGTCGAGCGCGACCATGACCGCGCAGGTGTTGCCGTCAAAGCCGGTCTTGGCATCGTTGTATCCTATCTCATTTACCGTCCGCCGGACAATCGCGGGAATGTCCAGCTGCGCCTTCGTAGTTATCTCGCCCGTAACAAGGACGAATCCCGTGCAGCTCACCGCCTCACACGCGACGCGGCTCATCGGGTCCTGCTCCATGCACGCGTCGAGCACCGCATCCGAGATGGCGTCGCACATCTTGTCAGGATGCCCCTCCGTGACGGATTCCGACGTGAATAAAAGTTTCTCCATGTCTCT
>JAJQIQ010000187.1:0-3140 GCA_021199135.1 Clostridiales bacterium
ACCTCCTCGCTCCCGTCGTGCGTGAGGTCCGCAGAGAAATTCGTGCTCCCGTACTCGACGTCCTCAAAATTTGCACCCGCACTCTCCGTACTTTCTGTGTCAACGTCTTCCGCGACCTCATCCTTCTTCCCGCACCCCGCGAAGAGCGCGGCCGCGAGAATCCCGATCATCCCGAGTATCACAATTTTTCTATAAAGCATAGTCGCTCTCCTTTCATTGCGGGCGCCCGCTAGTTAAACCCTACGACTTTCTGGCTGACCCGGTACGCCACGATCGAAATCGTGCGCCCGCCCCAGCCGGGAAGGCTCATCGTGCCGCCCATTATCCCCCACCGCAGCAACATATAAAGCCTGAGGTCCTTCTCACGGATATGGTGCCAAAGTTCGCGTTTCTTCTTGTAATTCTCCGGATTCCCGGAGCGATTGAGCATGATGATGGAAATCACCGTGATGATCTCGAGGTAATTGAGCATATACTGACGGCATTTTTTGTCGTTGACGCGCCATAGGTTCACGTCGTCGACCATGATCTTGTTCACGAGGAGCTGCTGGTCGATTCGGCTTATCATGACCTTCTCGTTCACGGACTGATCCTCGCGCCCGATATAGTAGTGGTAGAGTTCGACGTCCATATAGTAAATATTTTTCACGTAAGGCATCGGCTTGTAAACGTATATATTGTCAACGTAGAACGTGTGCCTCGGAAGTCGCAGGTCGCACTCGCGCAACATCTTCGTCCGGTAGATCACGGAGTGCATCAGGATGTAGTGCCCTTTCCGGAAAAACTTCACGTCGCCCCATGTGAACATCTGGTCTACTGGGAGGCCGGCCTGGCGCATTACCTTCTTGCGCTTCGCGCCCTGCTTCTCGTAGACATAGTTGGCGAGCATCATGTCGGGCGTCGGCCTGCTTCCCGCGAGGTCGCGCAGCTTGTCGAGAACCAGCGGGTATGCCTCCTCGTCGAGCCAGTCGTCGCTGTCCACGACCTTGAAATACAGGCCCTTCGCCTGGCGGATGCCGGTATTTACCGCCGCGCCGTGGCCGCCGTTCTTCTGGTGGATGGCGCGGACAATCCCCGGATGTTTCCTCTCATACTCGTCCGCGATCTCGGCGGTCCTGTCAGTCGAACCGTCGTCTACAATCAAAATCTCGACGTCCTCTCCCCCCGGGAGAAGGGTGTCAATGCAGTGCTCCATGTAATCCTGCGAATTATAACACGGTACTGTGATTGTGAGTAGTTTCATCGATTTTCTTCTCTCCCATCCTTGTTCTGGAATCCTATAAATTTTCCGTTAGGTCCATGGCCCTGCGGCACATCGCGTCGATGTTGTAATATTTGTACTCTGCCAGCCTGCCCAGCGGGTGAAGCTTTGGATAGCCATCGGCGAGCTCCCTGTATTTTTCGTAGAGTGCCTCGTTCTCATCGTTTAGGATCGCGTAGTACGGGGTCTCTCCCTCCGCGCCGGTGTAGGCAAAGGGGTACTCGCGCACGATCGTCGTGCCCTTTGCGTCCTTCTGCCCGGTCAAAAACTTGAACTCCGTGATGCGCGTGAAATCTTCGCTTACTGTATAGTTTACCACACTATGGCCCTGAAAGGAATCCTGAATTAAATGTTCGAATTTAAAATCGAGTGAGCGGTATGGGAGCCGCCCAAATTTGCAGTCAAATAGCTCGTCGAGCGCGCCGGTGTAGATCACGTCCCCGCCGTACTCCTTGCCCTTGCAATAAATTTTTCCGTCGGAGAACTCCAGCATGTCGCGGCAGTCCGTGTCCGTCCAAACATCGATATTCTCGTGGGAGAGCATGTTCTCAAACATTTTAGTGAAACCGTGAAGGGGCTCGCTCTGGTACTTGTCGCCAAAATACCTGTTGTCGCGGGAGATGACGACCGGCACGCGCCCCGTGACCTCCGGGCTTATCTCCTCCGGTTTCTGCCCCCACTGCTTCATCGTGTAGTAGAGGAAAATGTTTTTGTAGACATACTCCGCAATCTCGCGAATGTCCGGGTCGTCGTTCTCCCGAAGCTTCATGATCGGCACCCGGCTCCCATCCCCGTAAGCCTCGATGAGCTTCTTCTCGAGGCGGTCAGCCTTTTGCCCATCATAGACCATGTGGAGCGTGTTGAGGTTGAACGGGATCGGGATCAACTTGTCGCCGACCTTTGCCACGACCTCGTGGCCGAAATCGTACCATTCCGTAAAGCGCGACAGGAACTCCCTCACTCCCTCGTCGCCGGTGTGGAAGATGTGCGGCCCGTAGACGTGAACCAAAATCCCGTGGTCATCCTTCTCATCGTAGCAGTTGCCGCCGATGTGCGGGCGACGCTCGACTAGGAGCACCTTCTTCCCGCGCTCCGCCAATATCCGCGCCGATGTGGCTCCTGCAATCCCGGCTCCTGCGATTATGCAATCGTATGGCATTTTCCCCCTCCTTGTGAACATGTCGTTCATATTTTATTTACATTTTTTTATCAATCTACACATACCAGCGTCACAAATGAACCCTATACTGTTCAACGTAGCAGGAAAATAATTGCTTTTTTCTTTTTCATAGTACCCCTCGCGCACCCACAAGGGCGCGAGGACCTCCCTTGACAACTTACTTTTTTTGAATCTTTTTCATGATAAAACCGGTGCAGCAATGTGCCGGTTTCCTCTTTACTTCTCCATAAGCCAAAACGCGGCAGAATACGGCGGGAGCTCGCTGCCGCCGCCGAAATCGTGCGCCTCGCCGGTGAGTAGGTCGGTTGCCATGCCGCAGCCCGCGTCAAAATGCGCGGTATACGGCTCCGCGTCCGCATTGATGGCGACGAGCACGCGCTCATTGTCTGCCTTGCGCTCGAAGATGCACTGGTGGTTCGTGAGCACGACGGAGCGGAAACTGCCATAGTTTAGCGCCTCAGAGTTCTTCTTCGCCTCCGCCATCTTTTCGATGGCGTCGGTCAGGTCGTTCCACTCCGGCCCGTCGAAACTCGGGCGCAGCGCTGGGTCGCCGTCCTCTTTCCTGCCTTTCGCGCCCCACTCGCTCCCGTAGTAGACGCAGGGAATTCCCGGCATCCCGAACGCGAGCGCATAGATGAGCGGAAGGTGCTTCTCGTTCGAAAGGATCGACGCGACGCGCGTGACGTCGTGGTTGTCGAC
>JAJQIQ010000187.1:3240-11703 GCA_021199135.1 Clostridiales bacterium
AGCCGTCGTTGCAGACGGAGTTGCCGCCGAAGTCGATGCGCGAGAACCAGCTCACATAGGGCGAGCCCTCGCGGTTCTTCTTCACGTCCTCAAACGCCCAGAAGCCGCGGCCGACATGGTTGAACACGCCGTCGAGGACGACCTTTATGCCCTCCGCGTGGAGGTTCTTGCAGACTTCGGCGAAGTCCGCATTCGTGCCGAGGCGCGTGTCGATCTTCGTGTAGTCGCGGGTGTTGTAGCCGTGCGTGTCGGACTCGAAGATCGGCGAGAAGTAGATCGCGTTCGCGCCGAGCTTCTTGATGTGCGGTATCCAGTCGTTCACTTTCGTTATCCTGTGCGTAAGCACCCCGTCGTTCTCGAACGGCGCGCCGCAAAAGCCTAGCGGATATATCTGGTAGAAAACGCTCTCATATGCCCACATTGTTGTTCCTCCTGTGATTTGTTAAATCTTAATTTAATTTTGTGCCCGCTCGAAAGTCTCATAAGGGACCCCCTCCCCAAAGATTTTGAGCGGGCGCAGTTTATATTAGTGTTCTAAGTTCATCAAAATTATTGTGGAACTGGGTTGCGTTTATCCCCGCCGCGCGGGCGCCCTCGACGTTGCTTAAGCGGTCGTCGATGAAGATGCACTCCGATGCCGCGAGCGAGAACTTATCGAGGAAGAGCTCGTAAATACGCATGTCCGGCTTTACGAGGTGTACGTCCGCGGAGACCAGGATCCCGTCGAAGTAGTCAAACGGCGCGAAGTTCGGGAAATAGTCGTAGAACTTGTCGCTCGCGTTCGAGAGGACGTAGAGCCCAAGTCCGCGCTCCCGCACGTACTCGCAGAACTCTCGTGCCCCGGGGAGGGGCTTCATGCAGATGTCCCACGAGCAGACGCAGTCTTTAAGCGCCTCGTGGTATTTCTCGGGAACCCTCGGGCGAACCAGCTCATAGCGGTCGCCGTCGCTTATCTCTCCCCGGTCCGCCATCGACCACTCAGGACCTAAGAACAATTCTTTCATAATGATGTCCTTGGACTCCTCATCGGGGCAGAAGGCGTCGAGGGGTATCTGCGGGTTGTAGTCCAGCAGGACGTTGCCCATGTCCATGATCACATTTCTTATCATAAAATCTTAGAAGTCGGTGAGCGTCGCTGCCCTCTTCTCGAGGAACGCGCCCATGCCCTCCTTCTTGTCGTGCGTGTCGTTTACGACGCCGAAGAGGTTCGCCTCCATCTCGACCGCGTTCTTTATGTCCATGTCGTAGCCGTTGTTGATTGCGGCCTTAGCGACGGAGATCGCGTAGCTGCCGTTCTTTATGATCTTCGCGGCCATCTCCTTCGCGCAGTTCATCATCTCCTCCTTCGGAACCACCTTGTTCACAAGGCCGATGCGGTATGCCTCGTTCGCGTCGATGTTGTCGCAGGTGAAGATCATCTCCTTCGCGCGGCCCATGCCTACGAGGCGGGCGAGCCTCTGCGTTCCGCCGAATCCCGGGATGATGCCAAGGCCGGTCTCAGGCTGTGCGAATGATGCGTTCTCTGAGGCGATGCGGATGTCGCACGCCATGGCGATCTCGCAGCCGCCGCCGAGCGCGAAGCCGTTTACCGCCGCGATCGTGACCTGGCGCATGTTCTGGAGCTTGAAGAACGGCTCTGAGGCGCGGATTCCGAATGCGCGGGCCTCCGGCGCGGTGAAGTTCACCATCTCGGCGATGTCCGCCCCTGCTACGAATGCCTTGAAGTCGTTGCCCTTCTTGTCCGGGCCGCCGGTCAGGATGACGACCTTGACGTCGTCGTTCTTCTCGATCTCCGCAAGGCAGGTGTTCAGCTCGTCGAGGGTCTCGCTGTTCAGCGCGTTCATCGCGTTCGGGCGCGAGATCTTGAGCACCGCGATCCCGTCCGCAACCTCAAGTAACAGATTCTTAAATTCACTCATCGTAAGTTTCCTCCTTAAAATTTTTATTTTTTCAAACCGTCTCGGCTGAAACATGTCCGCGGCGGGCTTGATTTACACTTAATAAATAATTTACTCCAGCGCGTTGAAGTCGTGCGAATCGACCTGCACCGCGAACACGAGGAATCGCTTCGTCCCGTAGTTCGCGCAGGTCCACAAGCCCAGCACCTTGTCGTCGGTCGTCACCTCTATGCCCGAGCCCAGGACGTCGCGGCTTGCGATCGTATTCAGGTAGTCCTCGTAGGTGATGTCGTTGTCCGGGTTGTCGAAGTCGACATACTCCATCTCGAGGTCGGTGTCGGCGACGTTGAAGTACGCATATACCTGGTAGCGGTAGGCCATCCCGTCCTCGGTGTATATCTGGAAGTACTGGTGACCGTTGTAGTAATCCGGCTCCGGCTCGTTTCTGTATTTCTTGAGCGAGCCGAACATCGTGCCGTTGTTCATGTTGTGCCCGTATACCATCGTGAGCGGATCGTTGAAGTCGGGGTTGTTGTAGCCGCCGACGAAGATGCTGCCCGCCGTCGCCTCCACGCCGAGGTAGGTCTCGCGCAGGTACTTCTCGTTGTCGCCGCTGTAGAGGACGGGGTAGCTGATGCTGCCGTTCTCCTGATAGATCCAGGCGACGATGTCCGGGTTGACGTTGTTCAGCTCGTCGAAGTTCACGGAAATCTGCTCGTACCAAGGGATGTCAGGATCCATCATGATCTCCGTCGCCTCCTCGGTGTCCTCGGCATCCACGACAACCCCGTCATCCGTCGGCTCGGCCGTGTTCGCCTGTGTGCTCTCATTCACGGTGACGTAGGTGTCCACGGTGTCCTGATACATCTTCGCGTCGCGCCAGTCCTTCAGGTATTTCAGGGCGACATAGGCGGTGCCAGCCGCCACGAGAATGATTCCGATGACGAGGATGACGTTGTAGATCGCGCTGGACTTCTTCTTAGTGGGCTCCTCCGGCTCGTCAGGCTTTTGGTCTTCCTTTGCCTCTGCCTTGGGCTCTTCCTGTTTCTCCTTGTCCTTCTTTTTTCCCATATGATTCTCTCCTGGCTGGTGTCAAATCATTTTTTTGGAATGAGCTTCTCGGTGCCGCCCATGTACGGCTGCAGCACTTTCGGGATGTTCACGGAGCCGTCCGCGTTCAGGTTGTTCTCGAGGAACGCGATAAGCATCCTCGGCGGCGCGACGACCGTGTTGTTAAGCGTGTGCGCGAAATATTTGCTCTTGTCCTTGCCGCGGATGCGGATCTTTAGCCTTCGCGCCTGCGCGTCCCCGAGGTTCGAGCAGCTGCCGACCTCGAAGTATTTCTTCTGTCGCGGCGACCACGCCTCGACGTCGCAGGACTTGACCTTGAGGTCTGCGAGATCGCCGGAGCAGCACTCGAGCGTCCGCACCGGGATGTCCATGCTGCGGAAGAGGTCGACCGTGTTCTGCCAGAGCTTGTCGTACCACATCTTTGAGTCCTCGGGCTTGCAGACGACGATCATCTCCTGCTTCTCGAACTGGTGGATGCGGTAGACGCCACGCTCCTCTATGCCGTGCGCGCCCTTCTCCTTGCGGAAGCAGGGCGAATAGCTCGTCAGCGTGTAAGGCAGCGCGTCCTCCTCGTTTATCGTGTCGATGAACTTGCCTATCATCGAGTGCTCGCTCGTGCCGATCAGGTAGAGGTCCTCGCCCTCGATCTTGTACATCATCGCGTCCATCTCGTCGAAGCTCATCACGCCGTCGACGACGTTGCTGCGGATCATGAAAGGCGGGACGCAGTAGGTGAAGCCCCGGTCGATCATGAAGTCGCGCGCGTAGGCGATGACCGCGGAGTGGAGCCGCGCGATGTCGCCCATCAGGTAGTAGAAGCCGTTGCCCGCGACCTTGCCCGCCGCATCGAGGTCGATGCCGTCGAAGCTCTCCATGATCTCGGTGTGGTACGGAATCTCAAAATCAGGCACGACGGGCTCGCCAAACCTCTCGATCTCGACGTTGCAGGAGTCGTCCTTGCCAATCGGGACCGAGGGGTCGATGATGTTCGGGATGGTCATCATGATCTTCGTGATCTTTTCGGAGAGCTCCCTCTCCTGATCCTCTAGCTCGGCGAGGCGCTCGGCGTTTGCCGTGACCTTGGCCTTGACATCTTCCGCCTCGTTCTTCTTGCCCTGCGCCATCAGCGCGCCGATCTGCTTCGAGAGCGTGTTTCGGCTCGCACGGAGGTCGTCCGCCTCCTTCTGCGCGGCGCGGGC
This sequence comes from Clostridiales bacterium, assembly GCA_021199135.1. Taxonomy (GTDB): domain Bacteria; phylum Bacillota; class Clostridia; order Lachnospirales; family Lachnospiraceae; genus Roseburia. Next base: position 7,409 of record JAJQIQ010000187.1, read on the forward strand.
CTTCTCGTCGAACTCAATCACCTCGTCGACGAGCGGGAGCTTCTGATCCTGAAACTTCTTTTTAATGTTTTCCTTTACCGCGTCCGGGTTCTCACGCAAAAATTTTAAATCAATCATGGGGACCTCCCTGTTGGATTTTGTGCTTTTGTTAAACTCTTATTTAACTTCCCAAAAAGCTCCGCGTCATGTTTCCGCAGAGCTCCTTGATACCATATTGTTAAATCTTAATTTAATTTCTTTAGAAGCCCACGTTGTTGAGCGGGTACTTGTCGGTGAGCTCCTTTATGATGGCGCGGGCCCGCTCGACTGCGCCCTCGCCCTCCTTTATGATCATCGCGATCGCTTCCGCGACCTTGTCGAAATCGTCCTCCTTAAGCCCTCGCGACGTCGCCGCCGGGGTGCCGAGACGAATTCCGCTGGTCACGAACGGCTTCTGCGGGTCGTTCGGGATCGTGTTCTTGTTCGCCGTGATGTGCGCGCTGTCGAGGAGCTTCTCGACCGCCTTGCCGGTGAGGCCAAACGGCGTCAGGTCGACGAGCATCAGGTGGTTGTCCGTGCCGTCGGAGACGATCTTTATCCCGCGGCTCTTGAGGCCGTTGCAGAGCGCTTGGGCGTTCTTTACGATCTGGGTCTGATATTCCTTGAACTCAGGCTGCAGCGCCTCCTTGAGGCAGACCGCCTTCGCCGCGATCACGTGCATGAGCGGGCCGCCCTGCGTCCCTGGGAAGACCGCCTTGTTGAAGTTGTACTTCTCGTTCGCCGCGTTGCTGCAAAGGATCATGCCGCCGCGCGGGCCGCGGAGCGTCTTGTGGGTCGTCGTCGTCACCACGTCCGCGTACGGGATCGGGCTCGGGTGAAGCCCCGCCGCGACGAGCCCCGCGATGTGCGCCATGTCCACCATGAGCACCGCGCCGCAGGCGTCCGCGACCTCGCGGAATTTCGCAAAATCTATCGTCCTCGCGTATGCGCTCGCGCCCGCGATTATCATCTTCGGATGGCACTCCATCGCGATCTCCATGACCTTGTCATAGTCGATGAAGCCCTCGTCGTTCACGCCGTAGGGCACGATCTTGAAGTATGAGCCCGAGAAGTTCACCGGGCTGCCGTGCGTCAAATGCCCGCCGTGGTCGAGGTTCATGCCCATCACGGTGTCGCCGGGCTTTAATATCGCAAACTGCACCGCCATGTTGGCCTGCGCGCCAGAGTGCGGCTGGACGTTTGCGTACTCGCAGCCGAAGAGCTCCCGGGCGCGCTCGCGCGCCAGCTCCTCGACGACGTCCACACACTCGCAGCCGCCGTAGTAGCGCTTGCCGGGGTAGCCCTCCGCGTACTTGTTCGTCATGATGCTGCCCATCGCGGACATGACCGCCGGACTCACCCAGTTCTCGGATGCGATGAGCTCGATGTGGGTGTTCTGCCTGTCAAACTCGTCCGTGATCGCCTGCGCGACCTCCGGGTCGACCTCCTTGATATCGTCCAATGTGTACATTGTTTTCTCCTTTTTATTAAATCAAGGTTTAATTAATGCTTCTTCTTTTTCTTCTTCCTGTACTCCTGGTTGGCGCTCTGCGCCGCGCGGGTGCCGCTGTTTTCCTTGGGCTTCGGCTTATTTGCGCTCGCGTCTGCCTTCGGTGCTGACGCGGATGCGCTTGCCACCGCCTTGCCTGCCTTTTCGCTCTTGCCGGAATCCTGCGTCTTCGCCTGTGCAGCCGAACCGCCTTCGATCTGCGCGGCCGGCTCCGCCGATGCGATCTCAGCCACAAAATTCGGGTCTGACGGGATCTTCACCTTGCCGATGTGGATCTTCATCAGGTACCACAGCTGCGTCGCGATGCAGATGGATGAGTACGTGCCCGAGATCAGGCCGACCATCAGAGGGAGCGCGAACTCGCGGATCGAGGTCACGCCGAATATGTACAGCAGGAGCACCATGACGAACGTCGTCACTGAGGTGTTTATCGAGCGCGACAATGTCTGCGTCAGCGACCTGTTCGCCACGTCGGCGAGCGACTCGCGCGAGACCTTCCTCGTCATCTTCAGGTTCTCGCGGACGCGGTCGAAGACGACGATCGTGTCGTTTATCGAATATCCGACGATCGTCAGCATGCAGGCGATGAACGTGTTGCCGACCGATATGCGGATGAGCGCGTACGACGTCAAAATCACGAGGACATCGTGCACGAGGGCGATGATCGCGCTGCTTGCGAAACGGATGTCCTTGAACCGCAGCCAGATGTAGAGCAGCATGCAGATGCAGGCCACGATGACCGCGATGATCGCGCTCCGGCGCATCTCGCCGCTTATCGTGGAGCCTATGCTCTCGCTCTCTATCGTGGACTCGTCCACGTCAAACTCGGAGACGAGCATCTCGTTGACAGCCTCCCTCTGCTCGAGGTCGAGCGTCTTCATCTTGAAATCGACGGTCGTGCTGCCGTTTACCGTGGAGGCCTGAATCGTGCCGCCGCCGATCACGTCCTGGATCTCTGGCACGATCTCCGCCTCGACCTCATCGATCGTGTAGTCCTTCCCGAAGTCCGCGGAGATGGACGTGCCGCCCGCGAACTCGAGGCTGAAGTTTAACATGCCGTTGCCGCTCGCGCTGTAGGCGATCATGCCGACGATGCCCGCCGCGATGACCACGATTGAGATCACGAAGTAGATCACGCGGTGCTTGATGAAATTGATGGTCTTACGAACCTTGGCCTTGCCATACCACTTCACGTCGCGGCAGCCGACCGCGTATATCGCGAGGTTGAAGAACCTCGATACGACGAGCGCGGTGAAGACTGACACGATGATGGAAATCATCAGGGTGTAGGCGAAGCCCCTGACCGTGCCGGAGCCAAGCCACATGAGGACGAGCGCCGCGATGAAGGTCGTGACGTTTCCGTCGATGATCGCGGAGAGCGCCCTCCTGTACCCCTCTCTTATGGAGGTGAGGACCGACTTGCCCGTCGCGAGCTCCTCGCGTATTCGGGCGTTTATGATGACATTCGCGTCGACCGCCATTCCTATTCCTAGGATGACGCCGGCGATGCCGGGCAGGGTCAGCGTGACCTCAAACAGGTATATGAGCGCGATGACTATCGTCGTGTATATGCCGAGGCTGACCGCCGCCACGAGGCCGCTCATGCGGTACATCACGATCATGAATATCATTATGAGCACGAGGCCGATGAGCGCCGCCTTGACCGCGCCCGAGAGGGCCTTGCCGCCGAGCTGTGCGCCGACGACCTGCGACTCGAGCTCGCTGAGCTCAAGGTTTATGGAGCCGACGCGGATGAACGTCGCCAGGCGGTCCGCCGCCTCGTAGTCCTCCATCCCGGAGATAACGCAGTCGCCGTCGGAGATTATGCTCGTGACGGACGGGACGCTTATGAACGAGTCATCATAATAAATGCCGATGGAGTCCTCGGAATTGTTGTAGGCCTCGGTCGTAGCGTCCGCCCAGGTGTCAGCCGCCTCGTCCGCAAACTGCAACTGGACGATGGGCTCGCTCGTGCCGAGCGTGGAGTCGGTCTGGTAGGTCGCGGTCGCGGACTTGACGTCGTTTCCGGTGAGGACGACCGAACCGTTCTCCTCGAGATCCTCGAGGTCGTAGTTGAGCACATACTCGCCCGCCGAACTGTCGTAGCTGTAGTTCGCGTTGCCGTCGTCGTCGTAGTGCTTTATGAAGTACAGCGAGCCCGGGCTTCCCAACTCCTCCAGGACCTCGTTCGCGTCGTAGACGCCTGGGATCTCGACCGTGATACGGTCAGATCCGACCTGGTATACGGAGTACTCGGTGCTGTAGCTCTCGGCACGCTGCTCCATCTTCGCGATCGTGTCGTCGATGTCCGTCTGCGACGGGTTCTCGCTCACGATCTCGTAGGTGATCGACACGCCTCCTGACAGGTCGAGGCCGAGCTTTATGCCCTCGGACTCCGCCTTGTTGTCAGTGCTCGCCTGGCTTTTGCTTGTCATCGACATAACCACCGCCGAGTAATAGCACAGCCCGACCAGGCAGGCCAGTATCACCACGATGATTATGACGCCTCTGCTCTTTTTCATCTCTCGTTTCCTTCCTAACTTTGATTTATTTAATGCTTAAGTTAAATCTAGAATTAATATTTTAGCTCTCATCTATTTCGGCCTCAGCGGCCTTTATCATGATCGCGCACTCGACGCGCTTTTTCTGGAGCTCGCAGCCGATGTCGTACGCGCCGTTGACGCTGCCGGAAAAATTGAAGGAGTTTGCGGCGCAGCCTCCGCTGCAGTAGAACTTCGCGAAGCAGTCGCGGCACTTCTCTTTTGAA
>JAJQIQ010000139.1 GCA_021199135.1 Clostridiales bacterium
GGGACATCGGGATAATTATTGAGCTCAAGTACGCCGAGGGCGGCAACATGGACGCAGCCTGCGCCGATGCGCTCGCCCAGATCGAGAACAGGCGCTACATCGAAGACTTCAAGCGCGACGAGATGGGCAAAATCATAAAATACGGCATCGCGTTTTACAGGAATAAATGCAAGGTCGCGGTGGGGGAGTAGGGTTTATTCATGGCGAAAAAGGAAGCGAAGACCAACGCGATGCGGATCCTCGAGTCGATGGGGATTTCGTATGAGCCGCACACATACGAGTGCAAGGAGTTCGTGGATGGAATCCAGATCGCGGACCGGCTCGGGCTGCCGTACGAGAAAGTTTTCAAGACGCTGGTCACGGTCGGAAACAGCAAAAACTATTTCGTCTTCGTGCTGCCGATCGCGGCGGAGCTAGACCTCAAAAAGGCGGCGAAATCCGTCGGCGAAAAGAGCGTGGAGATGATCCACGTGAAGGACATAAACAGCGTGACCGGATACATCCGTGGAGGCTGCACGGCGATAGGGATGAAGAAAAAATACGTCACGCGCATCGATGTTTCCGCAAAGACGCAGGAGACGATCATCGTAAGCGGCGGAAGGATTGGCTTGCAGGTCGAGCTTGCGCCGGGCGACCTGCTCCGCGCGGCGGAGGCCGAATACGCGGAGCTGACTTAGGGAGGTTCACATGTTTTCACATTTTGACGTGCCGACGAGGCAGATGCTGACGGGGAATTTGTCGATGATATTGTGCTGCGCGTTTTACCTGGCGTGGTGGATCATCGCGTTCAAGCCCGTGGGGGCGATAAAGGGGATGAAGAGCGGGTGGCTTTTGTTCCCGGCGTTTGTCTTCGGGATCGCCGGGATCGCGATGATAATCCTCGGCAACAGCAAGGCCGACAGCGAGAATGTGCTGTTCCCTGGAATGGCGGCACTCATTATTGGCATTGTCGCATACGTCGTCCTGCTGGCCGCGACATACTTTATATTAAAAAGGCAAGTCACGACCGAGCTCCTGCTCATCGTTGGCTGGACGGTGCTGATGTTCGTGGAGATGAACGCGCTGTTCGCGCAGGGGCATTTTTCGAAATTGCCTACGATCATTTTGCTGGCCATCACGCTCGTGGCGGCTGTCGTGAGCCTCGTCTGCTACCTGCTCTATTACAATCTCGGCGGGGTGGCAGGCTACGTGGACGGCATGATCCCGCTCATCATCGTCGCGGTGATGATGGCCGTGGTCACGGTCGCGGTGGTGGCGGGCTCACTGGGATGAGCACGGCTCCGAAAAATTAAATTTTGATTAAATAAAAGTAACCACGACTCGCAGAATTGCCAAATTCAAATTCTTTGAATCGTAAGAATTTCACAAAATCTTGCGATTGAGCGACAAAGGGGAAGAAAAATTGCACAAAAATCTTTGCGGATTTTGTTGCAAAAGAGCGAAATTTCACAAAAGACTAGGAATCTGGGACGGTTTGTGCTATCATGCTATTATACGGATAAATATTGCCGCACGTAAAGTGTGGTTAGAAAATGTGAAGGGAGATACACTCATATGGCAAAAGAACTAGTCGCAATGTTACTTGCCGGAGGGCAAGGGTCAAGGCTCTACGCCCTGACGCAGAAGCTTGCCAAGCCGGCTGTTCCCTTCGGCGGCAAGTACCGGATCATCGATTTCCCGCTGTCAAACTGCGTTAATTCAGGGATTGACACCGTGGGAATCCTCACGCAGTATCAGCCGTTCGTCCTGAACGAGTACATCGGCAACGGGCAGCCGTGGGACCTCGACCGCCTCTACGGGGGCGTTCATGTGCTCCCGCCGTACCAGAAGGCATCGGGCTCGGACTGGTACAAGGGCACGGCGAACGCGATCTATCAGAACATCTCGTTCATCGAGCGCTACGACCCGCAGTATGTCATCATCCTCTCGGGCGATCAGATCTGCAAGCAGGACTACAGCGAATTCCTCGAGTTCCACAAGTCGAAGAACGCCGAGTTCTCCGTTGCGGTCATGGAGGTTCCGTGGGAGGAGGCGTCGCGATTCGGCCTCATGGTCGCGGACGAAAATGACAAGATCACGGAGTTCCAGGAGAAGCCCAAGGAGCCGAAGTCAAACCTCGCGTCGATGGGCATCTACATCTTCAATTGGGACATCCTCCGCCAGTACCTCATCGAGGACGAGGCGGACCCGAATTCCGAGAACGACTTCGGGAACAACATCATCCCGAACCTGCTCCGCGACGGGCGCAACATGTACGCGTACCACTTCGACGGATACTGGAAGGACGTCGGGACGATATCATCCCTCTGGGAGGCGAACATGGAGGTGCTCGACCCGGCGCACAGCGGGATCGACCTCTTCGATGAAGACTGGAAAATCTACAGCCGCAACAGCGGACTGACAGGTCATAGGATTGGCGAGAACGCCATCATCGAGGATTCGATGATCACCGATGGCTGCAACATCAAGGGCACCGTCAAGCACTCAGTCCTCTTCGCGGGCGTCACGGTCGAGGAGGGCGCGCTCGTCGAGGACGCGGTCGTGATGGGCAACACCAGGATAGAGTCCGGCGCGGTCATAAAGCACTGCATCGTGGCCGAGAACGCGACGATCGGCGAGAGGGTCAGGATTGGAGAAAAGCCGGCGGACGGCGGGATCGGAGAGGTCGCGACCATCGGAGCCGGGGTCACGGTCGGCGCGGACGCGAAGATCGGGCCGAATGCCATGATATACGATGACGTGAAGGAGGGTGAGGAGAAATGGTAAATTCAAAGGCAGAAGCGCTTGGAATAATATTTCCGAACAGTTATGATTCCCTGGTGCCGGACCTCGTGTCCGAGCGCCTGATGGCGTCGATCCCGTTTGCGAGCAGGTACCGCATCTGCGATTTCCTTATTTCGAGCATGGTACACTGCGACATTGACAACATCTCCATCCTTGTCCGCAAGAATTACCACTCCCTGCTCGACCACCTCGGCAGCGGCCGCGAGTGGGACCTGACCCGAAAGAAAGGTGGGCTGAACATCGTGCCGCCGTACGCGCAGAGGCAGGTCAAGGTTTATTCCGGGCGCATAGAGGCCATAGAGAGCATAAAGGGCTTCCTCAAGAAGCAGCCGGAGAAATACGTCATCCTGTCCGACGCGAACATCGTCGTAAACTTCGATTTCAACGCGCTCCTCGACACCCACATCAAGAGCGGGGCGGACGTGACGATGGTATACCGCAAGCAGGAGATCCCGGAGGCGCTGATCCGTCAGAGCACCGGCACGCATGACCTGTACTATTCCCTCGGGATGAACGGCGACCGCGTCAGCAAGATATACATCAACCCGAGCGAGGACGGCGAGATGAACTTCAGCCTGAACATCTACGTCATCGAGCGCGAGATGCTCATCCGTCTAGTCGACGATGCGTACGTCCATGGGTACACGTTCTTCGTGCGCGACATCCTCGAGAGGCAGATAGACCAGCTCGACATCCGAGGATATTGCTACGACGGCTATGTCGCGCACATCCACGACATGAAGAGCTATTTCGAGGAGAACATGAAGCTCCTCGACGAGAAGAACCTCGAGGCGCTCTTCTCCGGGAACCAGATATACACGAAGATCAGGGACGACAACCCGACGCG
>JAJQIQ010000236.1 GCA_021199135.1 Clostridiales bacterium
ACGCAAGCTCTGACGAGGAGTTCGACTCGATCGTCGCGGAGATGACCAGCGACGCGATCGCATACGGCTATGACGAGTGCGTCGAGTGGGCGGTCGAGCAGGCAGCTGAGCGCTGGGAATACGAGCAGTCTATGGAATAAAGACTTAGAACAGAATTATTAAAACAAGATTTAATTAACATGCCTCGGGTGTCGTGACATAAGCTACGATGCCCGTGGCATTGTTTTAAAAGGAGAAAAAATGAAAAAACTGACAGGAAAAATCATTTCCGTCGCCCTCGTGGCGGCGCTCCTTGCGGGGTGCGCGGGCTGCGGGAGCACGGGGGGCAGTTCGGACAGCAGCGATTCAAGCAGCAGCGCCGGCTCATCGTCGTCGACCGCCAGCACCGAGAGCGGCGAGGCCGCAAGCGCGGTGGACTTCGACAGCGACCCGGTGACGCTCACGGTCTTCAGCGAGCTCGCGAACTACTCCGGCGAGCAGCTCGGATGGAGCGCGAAGATCCTTAAGGACAAGTTCAACGTCATCTTAAACATCATCCCGGAGCAGTCCGGCGTCTATGAGACGCGAATGGAGTCCGGGGACCTCGGCGACATCGTCATATGGGGCAGCGACGGCGAGAACTACACGAACGCGCTCAAGGCGGGCCTGCTCTACGACTGGAACGCCGACAACCTTCTCTCCGACTACGGCTCATACATCGAGGAGAACATGTCGCACGCGCTCGAGAAGAACTCCGAGCTGACGTACACGGCCACCGACGGCGAGTCCGACGCGGTGTACGGATTCGGCCACAACGTCGCGACGTCCAGCGAGGACCATCAGGCTTTCCTCTACACCTGGGACATCCGCTGGGACCTCTACGAGCAGCTCGGCTATCCTGAGGTCAACGACCTCGACGACCTCGTCGACGTGCTCGCGCAGATGAAGGAGATCTGCCCGACCGACGAGAACGGCAACGCGACATACGGCGCGTCCATCTGGCCCGACTGGGACGGCAGCATGGTCATGTACGTCAAGGCCCTCGCGACCGCGTACTACGGCTATGACGAGTTCGACATCGGCCTCTACGACCCGGACACCGGCGACTTCCACGACGCCCTCGAGGAGGACGGCCCGTACCTGACGTGCCTGAAGTTCTTCAACAAGCTCCATCAGATGGACCTTCTCGACCCGAACTCGATGACCCAGACCTACGACGAGATGTACGAGAAGCTCCAGGCGGGCGGCGTGTTCTGGTCAATCTTTGACTACGCCGGCAGCGCGGGCTTCAACACCGACACCCACATCGCGATGGACGAGTACATGTGCTCGCTCGTCCCGAACGACGCGTGCCCGATCGTCTACGGCCTCAACGTCCTCGGCGGCAACCGCATCTGGTCCATCGGCGCGAACACTGAGTACCCGGAGCTGTGCATGGAGATCATCAACTGGTTCTGCACGCCGGAGGGATTCATGACCTACCTCTACGGCCCGGAGGACCTCTGCTGGTACTATGACGACGACGGCTACTCATGCCTGACCGACTTCGGCCTCACCTGCCACAACGACCGCTCGACCCCGATGGACGCCGAGTGGGGCGGCAGCACCTTCAACGACGGCTGCTTCCAGTTCAACAACACGACCTGGAGTGAGGACGCGATAAACCTCGATTCGCCGGTGGGCGAGAAGTACAGCTGCGACTACTGGAAGAGCATGCAGAGCGACGCTTGCTGCGACACCGAGCAGGATTGGCGCGACTACTTCAACGTCAGCTCCGTGAATGAGTACATGGAGACCACGAATTACAAGGTTATGCCGGGATCCTTCACGCTGGCCACGAAGGACGACGACTTCAAGACCGTGTTCAACGCGGTCACGGACATCATCGTCACCGACAGCTGGCGCGCAATCTATGCCGACTCCGACGCCGAGTATGATTCTATCGTCGCCGAGATGATCTCCGACGCGAACTCATACGGCTATGCGGACTGCGTGGAGTGGGCAATTGAGCAGGCTGCCGAGTGCTACGAGTACGAGCAGACGATAGAATAAGGCTTAGGCTCGAATTATTAAAACTGGATTTAATATTTAGCAAAACGGACACCAAGACTTGAGTTTTGGTGTCCGTTGTGTTATGATTAAAAATATTTTAAAGAGAGAAAGGAAAAGTTTTGATGGGATTTTTCAGCGTGGACGGGGGGCTGTACAAGTTTTTCACGACCTTGTGGTCCCTCATAAAAATAAATTTCCTCTGGCTGGTCTTCTCCATCCCCATCGTGACGCTGGGCGGGGCGACGATCGCCGCGTTCGACGTGACCATGAAGATGTCCGATGAGCACGAGGGCTATGTCTCGCACCAGTTCGTCCGGTCGTTTAAGAAAAATTTTAAGAACGGGATTCCTTTTGGCATCATAATGCTCGTCTGCATATATTTGATCTGGCTGACTTTCTCGCTCTTCAACCAGCTGGAGGACAGCCCGATTGCCCTCCTGATCGCGGGAATGGTCATGCTGTTCGTGTTCCTCTTGGCATTCATCTACGCCTACCCGCTGCAGGCGCGCTACTACAACACGACGTTCCGCACGCTGAAGACATCGGTCGACATCTCGGTGCGCTACTTCCTGCGGACGCTGCTCCTCATCTTCGTATGTTTTCTGGAGCTCGTCGTGATCATGTGGAACAACTTGACGATGACGATAGGGCTCATAATAGGCCCGGTCTGCATCATGTACACGATAAGCGCCTTCGCGGTGCGCTTCTTCCGCGAGATCGAGCGCGACCAGCCCGGCTCCGTGCAGCGGGCGGAGGAACCCGAGGCCGACGAAGACGAGGAGACGGCGGAGACTGCCGATGAGGTTGAGGAGTCCGGGGGAGAGGACGCATAAGCCCACGAGGGCATGAAATTAAGCCTAGATTTAATAAAACGCCACACCTTGCAGCAAAGCTGGGCGTGGCGATTTTTTGCGCTTTTGTCCGTGGCTTCACGCCCCAATTTCCGCCTGCCGCCGGAACTCGGCGGGGCTCATCTGGACATATTTCTTGAACTTCTTGTGGAAGTACTCCACGTTCTTGTAGCCGACCTGCTCGGCGATCTCGTAGACCTTGAGGTTGTTCTCGAGCAGGAGCTGCTTCGACTGCTCGATGCGCTTGTGGTCGATGTATGAGTTGAAGCTCTCTCCGACCGCCTTGTTGAAAATCTTGCCGAGGTAGGCGCTGTTGTAGCCGAAGAGCGGCGCGATGGTCTCGAGCTTGATGTTGTGCCTGAAGTTGTGGTCGATGTAGAAGAGCACGTCGTCGAGGATCGTGTCGCGGGACGGGTTGCCGGTCGCGTTCATGATCATCTCGAACTGCTCCGAGAGGAATCGGATGATCTCGTACAGGTAGTTCTGCGTGTTTATGAAATCGATCACCGCCGAATTCTTCGAGAACGGTATCTCCGCGGAGGCGTAGTTCTGGTTTATCTGCTCGCGGATGTGCAGGTACAGGTCCGTCAGGAACAGCTTGATCTCGTTTATGCCGTCGGAGACGCAGGAAAGCGTGTCCTCAAGCTCCGACAGGGCCTGCGCGACCATGCGGCGGTTGAAGGACTGGATGTAGCCGACAAAATTTGTCGCATATTTCAGGAGAAGCTCCTCGCCCAGCGGCGTGACGCCCCCGTCGGCGGTGCCGCACTGGATCTCAGGGAGCTCGCCGAATCCCAGCGTGTGCTGCCCCTGGGCGCAGAAAAAGCGGCGGTCGAGGAGCGAGGTCGCGTCAGCATAGGACAGATGGATGTCGCCGAGCGAGTCCACCGGCCTTCCGTATGCCAAAAACAGTGAGTCCATCGGGCTTCCGCCCTGCGGGGGCTGCTTCTCGAAATGCTCCAGGAAGTCGTTAAGCTTGCGCAGGCCATACGGGCCTTTGAGCAGGACGACGTCGCGCCCGTCGGCAGTCACGCGCTCAAACGTGCTGTTGTCACGGTTCGTGACGCGCAGAAGCTCTGCGAACGGATATGGCGCGGCGGCCTCGTGCTGGTTGAAGTCCTCGCAGATGACCACCTGGTATGAGTCAGCGTCAAGGCGCAGGTCGGACGCGGTCTCAGTGGAGACCGGCGAGGTCTGCGTGTCGGTCAGAAGCTCATAGAGGATCACCGTCTTCGCCTTGTCCCTCAGGGACTTCAGGTCAGTGGACTGCTGCTTTTCCTTCTCCAGCATGTCGCGGACCTCGCACACGGCGCTGTAGAGCTCGTCCTCGTCGAGCGGCTTCGTGAGGTAGAAGTTTACGCCGTTCTTTATCGCCTCCTGCGCGTACTTGAAGCTCGAGTATCCGCTCAGGATGATGAATTTCCCGTTAAAGCCCTCCTCCCTGGCGCGGCTTATGACATCGAGGCCGTGGAGCCTCGGCATGGAGAGGTCGATGAGCACCAGGCTCGGGGCAAGCTCAAGGATCCGCCTCAGCGCGTCCTCGCCGTTGTCCGCCTCGCCGCAGATGTCAAAGCCCAGGGCTTTCCAATCGATTATGAATTTAAGGCCTTTCCGGATCGTGGCCTCGTCCTCCGCGAAAAACACAGTTTCCATAGATTAAAAATCCTCCAAAATTGCTTAGACATGAATTGTAGCACAAATCGTACAATTCCGCAAGTTTCTTAAAATAAATGAGCATCACTTTAATTTTTTGCTTGACAAAAGCCTGTAACATCTGTACGATTGAGTTAGTATTTTATAAAGGGTAAGTTTGCACATTTTGAGGCATTAAGGGGATTGCATCATGGCTAAGGAGCTTGGAAAGACTTACGATCCGAAGGACATCGAGGACCGCCTGTATAAGAAGTGGGAGGAAAACGGCTATTTCCACGCTACCGTGGATAGGAGCAAGAAGCCGTTTACCATCGTCATGCCCCCGCCAAACATCACCGGGCAGCTCCACATGGGGCACGCCCTCGACAACACGATGCAGGATATCTTGATTCGTTACAAGAGAATGCAGGGTTTTAATGCACTTTGGCAGCCGGGGACCGACCACGCCTCCATCGCGACCGAGGTCAAGGTCATCGAGTCCTTAAAGGAGCAGGGCATCGAAAAGGAGGACCTCGGCAGGGAGGGCTTCCTCAAAAAATGCTGGGAGTGGAGGGATGAGTATGGCGGTCGCATTGTGCGTCAGCTGCGCAAGCTCGGCTCGTCCGCGGACTGGGAGCGCGAGAGATTCACGATGGACGAGGGTTGCTCCCATGCGGTGACCGAGGTCTTTACGCGCCTGTACGACAAGGGCTGGATCTACAAGGGCAGCCGCATCGTGAACTGGTGCCCGGTCTGTCAGACGTCGATCTCCGACGCGGAGGTCATCCACGAGGAGCAGGACGGCTTCTTCTGGCACATAAACTACCCCGTAGTCGGCGAGGAGGGGCGGTTCGTCGAGATCGCGACGACGCGCCCGGAGACGATGTTCGGCGACACGGCGGTCGCGGTGAACCCGAACGACGACCGCTATAAGGATATAATAGGAAAGACTTTGCTCCTCCCGACGACGGACCGGCAGATCCCGGTCATCGCCGACGAGTACGTGGACATGGAGTTCGGGACCGGCTGCGTCAAGATCACGCCGGCGCACGACCCGAACGACTTCGAGGTCGGCAAGCGTCATAACTTGGAAGAGATCATCGTCATAAACGACGACGCGACGATGAACGAAAACGCCGGCAAGTATGCGGGGATGGATCGCTACGAGTGCCGCAAGGCCCTTGTCGCAGACCTCGATGCGATGGGGCTCCTCGTGAAAGTCGAGCCGCACACGCACAACGTCGGGACGCACGACAGGTGCCACGCGACGGTCGAGCCGATGGTAAAAATGCAGTGGTTCGTCCGGATGGACGAGATGATAAAGCCTGCGGTCGAGGCGATAAAAAACGGCGAGATAAAGCTTTTGCCGAAGCGCATGGAAAAGACCTACTTCAACTGGACCGACAACATCCGCGACTGGTGCATATCGCGCCAGCTCTGGTGGGGGCACAGGATTCCGGCCTGGTACTGCGACGACTGCGGAGAGATGACGGTCTCCGCCGAGGCGCCCACGGCCTGCCCGAAGTGCGGAGGGAGGCACCTGACGCAGGATCCGGATACGCTCGATACTTGGTTTTCGTCCGCGCTCTGGCCGTTCTCGACGCTCGGCTGGCCCCAAAGGACGCCGGAGCTTGACTACTTCTACCCGAACGACGTGCTCGTGACCGGCTACGACATCATATTCTTCTGGGTCATCAGGATGATATTCTCGGGATATGAGCAGATGGGGCAGCCGCCGTTTCACACGGTCCTCTTCCACGGGCTCGTCCGCGACTCCGAGGGCCGCAAGATGAGCAAGTCCCTCGGCAACGGCATCGACCCGCTCGAGGTCATCGACAAGTACGGCGCGGACGCATTGCGCCTCACGCTCATCACGGGCAACGCCCCCGGCAACGACATGCGCTTCTACTGGGAGCGTGTCGAGGCGTCGCGGAATTTCGCGAACAAGGTCTGGAACGCGTCGCGCTTCATCATGATGAACCTGGACGGCGAGACCGTGAGCGAGCCTGCGCCTGAGCTGCTGCACGCTTCCGACCGCTGGATCCTCTCCAAGCTGAACACGCTCACCCGCGACGTGACCGAGAACATGGACAAGTTCGAGCTCGGGATCGCGGTGCAGAAGGTCTACGATTTCATCTGGGACGAGTTCTGTGACTGGTACATAGAGATGGCGAAGGTCAGGATCGCAAAGAAGGCCGAGGAGCCGGAGTCTGCGGGCGCGGCGTTCTGGACGCTTCAGACTGTGCTGGTCAATGCCTTAAAGCTCCTGCACCCCTATATGCCGTTCATCACCGAGGAGATATTCTGCACGTTGCAGGATGAGGAGGAGACGATAATGCTCTCCGAGTGGCCGCGGTGGCGCGACGACTGGAACTTCCCGGAGGAGGAGGCCGAGGTCGAGCGCTGCAAGGAACTCGTGCGCGGGGTGCGCGGCGTCAGAAATGACATGGACGTGCCGCCGTCGAAGAAGGCGAAGCTTTTCATCGTGTCGGCGGACGAGGGCGTGCGGGATACATTCTCGCGCAACGAGGAAATCTATGTGAACCTCGCCTACACCGCCGGAGTTTTCGTGCAGGCGGACAAGGCGGGCGTGGGAGATGACGCGGTCTCCGTGGTCCTCTCGGGTGCGGCGGCGTACATCCCGCTCGAGGACCTCGTAGATTTCGAGAAGGAGAGGCAGAGGCTCCTCGCCG
This sequence comes from Clostridiales bacterium, assembly GCA_021199135.1. Classification (GTDB taxonomy): domain Bacteria; phylum Bacillota; class Clostridia; order Lachnospirales; family Lachnospiraceae; genus Roseburia. Next base: position 7,208 of record JAJQIQ010000236.1, read on the forward strand.
AGCAGAAGCGGCTCGAGGGCGAGCTTGCGCGCTCGCGGGGGATGCTCTCAAACGAGAAGTTCCTTCAGAACGCGAAGCCCGAGAAGGTCGAGAGCGAGCGGGAGAAGCAAAAAAAATACGAGCAGATGATGGAGCAGGTGCAGGAGCACCTTGCCCGTTTAAAATAGGTGTTAAAACGATTGAAATTTATTTGATTTGATGTTACAATGAATAATAAGTGACATTTTGGGGATATTTTGCGGGGAGAGACGATATGGATGTCGGCAGCGCAACTGGATTGACAGTCAGAATTTCATCAGATGAGATGGAAGCCTATCTCATGATTCCAGAGCCAGCTCCTGGGGTCATCTACACCAAGGATGACGTCGTGAGCGCACTGAGGGATGGCCGCGTCGTTATCGGCATTGACGACGCCGAGGTCGAGCGCATGGTAAACGGCCGTATTTACGGGCGTGAGGTGCGCGTGGCCCACGGGACCAAGCCGGTGGACGGGCAGGATGGATTCTTCCAATACAATTTCAATATGGACCTGAACCAGAAGCCGACGCTGCGCGATGACGGCTCCGTCGACTACTGGAGCATACACGCGATAGAGATGGTCGAGAAGGGGCAGGTCATCGCGGTGTACCACGACCCGCTCGACGGGGTGAACGGCATCGCCGTGACGGGCAGGGAGCTTTTGGCGAAGCGCGGCCGTCCGCAGCCTCCGCTGACGGGCAAGGGATTTTCGCGCGCGGAGGACGGCGTGACCTATGTCGCGGACGTCACCGGAAAGATTGAGATGGTGAACAACCGCATCCAGGTCAGTGCGGTATATGAGGTCAGCGGCGACGTGGACCTCCACACCGGAAACATAGATTTCCGCGGCGATGTCGTCGTCCACGGGAACGTCCGCACCGGCGCGTCCGTCAAGGCGACCGGCACGATCACGGTGGACGGCATCTGCGAGGCCTGCACTATCGACGCGGGCAAGGACATCGTGCTCCGCGGCGGCGTGCTCGGCGCACACAAGGCGGTCGTGCGCTCGAAGGCCTGCATCCACGCGAAATTTTTCGAGTACAGCACGGTCGAGGCCGAGGGCTCGATTGACCTGACCTCAGCCCTCAGCTGCAACATCGTAAGCTACGACCGCATCTTCGTGGTCGGCAGGCGGGCGAACATCGTCGGCGGCTACACCTACGCCTCTAGCGGCATCGAGGTCGACACGCTCGGCAATGTGAACGAGGTCAAGACACAGATTCATGTCGGGACGAGCGCGGAGGTATTGAAGGAAGTCATATTCGTACAGAACAGGCTCGCGGAGTCCAACACCCTGATGGAGAAGATCACGGAGGGATTGCAGCAGTTCGACATCCTCGCGCGCGAGAAGGGCATAGACGTGAGCAAAGATGAGCGCAGGATTTCGCTCCTTCGGGCGAAGATGCAGAAGCAGGCGGAGATTGCCACCGACACCAAGGCGCTCGACAGGCTGAACGCCATCATTGAGCGCGGCAAGGGCATCGGGGTCTCTGTGCTCCACGACGTGTACCCGGGTACGATCATCACGATCGACCAGGCATCGCTCGTCGTCAAGGAGCAGTACAAGAGCATCGAGTTTCGCAAGCAGAAGGGCAGCGTCGTCATGATGGCGATGACGGACGTGGTCTAGGAGCTTTAAAATGATAAATTTTGAGGAAGAACTGAAGAATTTCATGCCTAGCCTCGAGGTCGAGGAGGCGGAGGCGGCCATATACAATCACGACATGACAGACGTGACGGACATCATCACGGAAATCCTGCGCGAGGCGAGGGGTGGACGTCAATGATATGTTACCGTTGCGGCATGGACGTGGGGAAGAAGGAGACTTGCCCCTCGTGCGGGGCCGACCTGCATGTTTTTTTCAAGGTAATCCGGATTTCTGACGCATACTACAACTGCGGCCTTGCGCAGGCGCAGGTGCACAACCTCTCGGGCGCGATCGAAAGCTTAAAAAGAAGCCTCAAGTTCAACAAGCGCAACATACCTGCGCGAAACCTCCTGGGGCTCGTCTACTACGAGATTGGCGAGACCGTTTCAGCCCTCAGCGAGTGGGTATTAAGCGAGAGCTACCAGCCGGACGGCAACGACGCGAACCGCTATCTCGAAGATGCGCAGCGCAATCGCAATCAGCTCGCCGCGATAAACCAGACCATCAAGAAATTTAACCAGGCGCTCTACTACTGCAGGCAGGACAGCCGCGACCTTGCGGTGATCCAGCTCAAGAAGGTGCTCTCGATGAACCCAAGGCTCGTCAAGGCGCACCAGCTTCTCGCGCTCCTCTACATCGAGGAGGACAAGCTCGACCTCGCGAAGAAGACGCTCCGCAGCGCCCAGAAGATCGACACGGACAACACGCTCACGCTCCGCTACATAAAAGAGGTAAACGCGCGGCTCAAGGAAGGCGCGCCGGAGAAAAAGAAAAAAAACGACGACCTGATCTCGTACCAGAGCGGCAACGAGACGATCATCATGCCCAAGCGGTTCAAGGAGTCATCCCTCGGCTCGACGGTCCTCTCCGTCGTGATAGGGCTCGCGGTCGGCGTGCTCGTGAGCGCCTTCCTCATTGTCCCAAGCGTCCGGAGCCAGGCGAACGAGGAAGCTCAGCAGAAGCTCATCGAGGCGAGCGACACCGTCTCCTCCAGTGCCCAGACGATAAAGGACCTGCAGGACCAGATTGACGATTTGCAGACGCAGCTTGAGGAGAAGGAGCAGGAGGAGGCCGAGGTCGACACGGCACAGATCGACGCCTACGAGGACATGCTCGACGCCTACTCTGCCTACGCATCCGGGGACATCATATCCGCCGGGGCGCAGATAGATTCCATCGACACGTCCTACCTCTCGGCGCGGGCGAAGTCCATCTACAATTCCATGAAGGAGGTCGTGGATGAGCAGTACATAGAGGCTCTCTACGACGAGGGCTACGCTTTCTATGCGGACGGCGATTACGAGAGCGCGGTCATCGACCTGCAGAAGGTCGAGGATTATGACATGGACTATGCCGCCGGCAACGGGGCCTACTACCTCGCGCAGTCTTACCGCCGCGGCGGCGACCTCGACTCCGCGAGGGAGTACTACCAGTATGTGCTGGACAATTATCCGGGGACGGAGCGCGCCAAGACCGCGAAGAATTACGTAAACGCGCAGGAATAGCGAAAAATTTTGCGCCCGCACGAAGGCCTTGGACGGGGGCCCCGCTTGAGCTGCACCGTGAAGGTGAGTTTATATTTTTTTTACAAATGAATTAGCACTCACCTCTTGACAGTGCTAACAATGGATGGTATAACACAGCATAGAAAGTAAAAAATTCAATGACACAAACATCAAACGGTATAGATATGGAACCCGCTGCGGGAGCAGCGGGGAGAAGGAGGTGTTAGCATGAACGTACAGAAATTTACGCAGAAGTCGATTGAGGCGATCAACGCGTGCGAGAAGCTGGCGTATGATTACGGGAACCAGGAGCTGGAGGAGGAGCATCTTCTGGTTGCGCTGCTGGAGCAGGAGGACGGGCTGATCCCGCGGCTGATCGAGAAGATGGAGATAAACCTCGAGCACTTCACCGACAACGCGAAGCGGAAGCTGAACGCCCGCGTCAAGGTGCAGGGCGGCGAGCTGCACATGGGGAAAAACTTAAATCAGGTTTTAATTTATGCCGAGGATGAGGCAAAAGCAATGGGCGACGAGTACGTCTCCGTCGAGCACCTCTTCCTGAGCCTGTTGAAGCACCCGAACCAGGCGATGAAGGACATGATGAGCGAGTACGGGCTGACGAGGGAGCGGTTCCTCTCCGCGCTGTCCGAGGTGCGCGGGAACCAGAAGGTCACGAGCGACAACCCGGAGGCGACCTACGACACGCTCGAGAAGTACGGCTACGACATGGTCGAGTACGCGCGGCAGCAAAAGCTCGATCCGGTCATCGGGCGCGATTCGGAGATAAGGAACGTCATTCGCATCCTCTCGCGCAAGACGAAGAACAACCCTGTGCTTATTGGCGAGCCGGGCGTCGGCAAGACCGCAGTCGTCGAGGGGCTCGCGCAGAGGATAGTGCGCGGCGACGTCCCGGAGACGCTGAAAGACAAGAAACTGTTCGCGCTCGACATGGGCGCGCTCGTCGCCGGGGCGAAGTACCGGGGCGAGTTCGAGGAGAGGCTGAAGGCCGTGCTCGACGAGGTGAAGAAGTCCGAGGGGCAGATCATCATGTTCATCGACGAGCTCCACACGATAGTCGGCGCGGGCAAAACCGACGGCGCGATGGACGCGGGACAGCTCTTAAAGCCGATGCTCGCGCGCGGCGAGCTCCACTGCATAGGCGCGACGACGTTGGACGAGTACCGCGAGTACATCGAGAAGGACGCGGCGCTCGAGAGGCGCTTCCAGCCGGTGCAGGTGGACGAGCCGACGGTCGAGGATACGATCTCGATACTGCGCG
>JAJQIQ010000121.1 GCA_021199135.1 Clostridiales bacterium
GAATATGTTTACGGACAGCTGGTCGCCGAGGCGCAGAAGAACCCGAAGAAGGATTACCTCGTGATCGTGCCGGAGCAGTTCACGCTGCAGACGCAGCAGAAGCTCGTCGAGCTCTCGCCGAACCACGCCATAATGAACGTCGACGTCCTAAGCTTCAAGCGCCTCGCCTACCGCATCTTTGACGAGCTCGGGAAAAACGGCGTCCCAGTGCTCGAGGAGACCGGAAAGAACCTAGTGCTTCGGAAGCTTGCGCAGGAGAACGCGGACAAGCTCACCGTCCTTCGGGCGAACATGAACCGCATGGGATACATCGGCGAGGTGAAGTCGCTCATATCCGAGCTCGTGCAGTACGGGGTATCGCCCGAGCAGCTCCTTGAGGTCGCGGATTCCGACGGGGCGTCGCCCGCGCTTAGCGCGAAGCTTAGGGACGTGGTGACGATGTACCGGGCGTTTGACGATTTCATGGAGGGCAGCTACATCACCGCCGAGGAGACGCTTAACGTGTTAAAAAACCTGGCGAAGGACTCGGAGATCCTGCGCGGCAGCGTCATGGTCTTCGACGAGTTCACGGGCTTTACGCCGATACAGAATGACCTCCTGCGGGAGCTTTTGGGGCTTACGGAGCGCATCATGATAACGCTTACGATAGACGAGCGCGAGGAATTTGACGGAGGCGCGGGGCAGGAGGAACTCTTTGCGCTCTCGAAGAAAACCATCGCAAAACTCTCCGACACGGCGCATGAGCTGAACGTGACCGTGCTCGAGCACGTAGTGCTTGATGGCGGAGAGAAAAAGCGCTTTGCGGGCGCGCCGTCGCTGCATTTCATGGAGCGAAACCTCTTCCGCCCGGATGGGAAAACGGCGGACTGGGAGCCGGAGGAAATTACCATTTCGGCGATGAAAGACCCGAGGGAGGAGCTCACCGTCGTCGCGAGGCAGATCTGCGCGCTCGTGCGGGAGAAAAATTACCGCTACCGCGACTTCGCGGTCGTGACGGGAGCGGTCGAGGACTACAAAAGCTATGTCGCGCCGATATTTTTCAAGTACGACATCCCATATTTTTTGGATTCGGTCAGGGAGGCGATATTCAACCCGTTCATCGAGCTCGTGCGGGCATCGCTCGAGATAGTGGAGAGCAATTTCGGCTACGAGGCGATTATGCGGTTCCTGCGCTGCGGCTTCTGCAAATTCGACGGGAACAAACTTGACACCGGGGACTCTCTGGACATCGGGGACTCTCTGGACATATTGGACAATTATTTGGTCGCGACAGGCATCAGGGGAAAGTCTGCCTGGCATAAAAAATGGGCGCATGTCCCGCGCCAGGCAAGCCTCTACGACCTCGATAGATTAAATGAGATTCGCGAAAAAATTTGTGAGATCTTATCGCCGCTCGATGCAGTTTTTTCCGAGAAAAACTCGACCGTCTCGGATGGGATTTATGCGCTCTATGATTTATTGACCAGCCTTGGCGCCCAGCGGAGGCTCTGGGACCTCGAAAAACAATTCCTGGAAAGCGGCGACGAGGCAAAGGCGCAGGAGTACGGGCAGATTTATAGGACCGTGATGGAGCTCCTCGAAAAATACGACATGCTCCTCGGGGACGACCCGCTGGAGATAGGGGAGTTCTCGGAGGTGCTCGACGCGGGGCTTTCGGCGGCGGAGGTAGGCGTGGTCCCGCCGGGCTGTGACAGCGTGACGATAGGCGACATCGAGAGGACGAGGCTCAATCACATAAAGGTGCTCTTTTTCGTCGGGGTGAACGACGGCATCATTCCGAAGGCGGCAAATTCGGGAGGAATAATCTCCGAGTACGAGAGGGAATTCCTCCAGTCGCGCGAGCTGGAACTCGCGCCGGGGGCGAGGGAGCAGGCATTTATTCAGAGGTTTTATTTATACCGCAGCCTCGCGAAGCCGTCCGACCGGCTCTACGTCAGCTACTCGCGCGTGAACGGAGAGGGGCAGGCGATACGGCCGTCGTATTTGATCGGGACGCTCCGGGGGATGTTCCCGAAAATTTCCGTCGCGGAATATGAGGATGTGCTAAAAAATCCTGACGTCTGCACGAAAAAGGCGGCGCTGGACTTCATCGTAAACGGCGAGAAAAATAAGCCCTGGTTTTCCCTCGCAAAATGGTTTTTCGACGAGGGCGGGGAAAGCGAGATGCTTATAAGGCGGCTCATCTCGGCGGGCTATGAGCGCTACGAGGCAAGCCCGATAAGCCGGACGATCGCCGCCGCGCTCTACGGCAGGAAGATGGAAGGGAGCGTGACGAGGCTCGAAAAATTCGCCTCCTGCGCCTATGCGCATTTCCTCCAGTATGGGTTGAGGCTCGGTGAGCGCGAGACAGCGGGTTTTGAGAACGTCGACATGGGGACGGTCTACCACGACGCGCTCGAAAAATACGGCAAAAAACTTCGCGAGAGCGAGTACGACTGGTTCAGCGTGCCGGACGGCGAGCGGGAGCGCATGACCGAGGAGGCGATGGACGAGGCGGCCGCGGAATACCCGTCGCTGGGCGAGTACGCGACGGCGGGGCAGTCTTATCAAGCAGAGCGGATGAAGGAGATATTAAAGCAGACCGTCTGGGCGCTCACCGAGCAGGTCAGGGCGGGCACGTTCAAGCCCGAGAAATTCGAGATAACGTTTCAGGAGCTGGGCTCATTGCCAGCCTTGCGGTTTGAGCTTGACGACGGAAAACAGATGCAGCTGCGCGGCCGGATCGACAGGATGGATCTCTGTATGCAGGAGGAGGGCATCTGCGTAAAGATAATCGACTACAAGTCGGGAGATACGAGCTTCGACTTCACGCGGCTCTACCACGGGCTCCAGCTTCAGCTCGTGGCCTACCTTCAGGCGGCGCTTCAGATGGTCCGAGCGGAGCACCCGAACATCCCCGTGATTCCCGGCGCGATACTTTATTGCCACATTGACGATCCGATGCTCGAGGCGGACGGCGACATTGATGAGGGTGAGCTCTCGGCACGGCTCCTTGCGGCATACCGCCCGGACGGGATAGTAAATTCTGACGAGAAGGTTTACCGCGCTATGGATGAAAATGTCGAGGGGAAATCCCTCGTGATTCCGCTCGAGGTAAAAAAATCGGGGGAGATCTCCGAGGCGCGTTCCCACGTCGCGACGGCCGAGGAGTTCGACGTGATCCAAAAATATGTCGACATGGAAATAACCCGCGAGGCAGAGGCGATATACGGCGGCGACGTCAGCGTAAACCCGTATGAGCTGGATAAAAGGTCGGCGTGCGATTTCTGCCCCTACGCGGGCGTCTGCGGGATCGACAATAAAATCCCGGGATACGGCGTGAGGCGGCTTGAAAAGCTCCCGCGCGCGGACGCGGTGGACAAGTTGCGGACGGACGTCGCGATCGCGGAGCACAGGGAAAATATTGGAGAGGGGGATGCGTAATATGGGAATGACATGGACTGCGGAGCAGCAGAAAGTAATAGACATGCGCGGCAAGGACATCCTCGTCTCCGCGGCGGCGGGCTCGGGCAAGACCGCAGTCCTCGTCGAGCGGATCATAGGGCGGGTGAGGGTCGAGGAGAATCCCATCGCCATCGACCGCCTCCTCGTCGTGCCGTTTTCGATGGCGGCGGCGGGCGGG
>JAJQIQ010000062.1 GCA_021199135.1 Clostridiales bacterium
ATCGCGGATTCCGCGTCGCAGACGCCGCCCATGCCGATGATCGGAAGCTTCACGGCCTGCGCCGCCTGATACACCATCCGCACCGCGACGGGATGAATCGCGGGGCCAGAGAGCCCGCCGGTCCTGTTCGCGAGCATGAACGTCCTCTTTTGTATGTCGATCTTCATCCCCATTATCGTGTTTATCAGTGAGAGCGCGTCCGCGCCGCCCGCCTCCGCCGCCCTCGCGATCTCCGCGATGTCAGTCACGTTCGGCGAGAGCTTCATGATGACCGGCTGCCTCGCGTGCCCCTTTATCTCCCGCGTTATCGCCTCGACCGCCTTGGGGTCGGTCCCGAAGGCTATCCCGCCCTCCTTCACGTTTGGGCAGGAGATGTTTATCTCGAGCATATCCACGGGCTCATCGGAAAGCCGCTCGACTACCGCGACATATTCCTCCGCCGAATGTCCGCAGACGTTTACGATAATTTTCGTGTCATATTTTTTCAAAAAAGGGATGTCGCGCTTGCAGAAGAGCTCGATCCCAGGGTTCTGAAGGCCGACGGCGTTCAGCATCCCGCCGTAGGTCTCCGCGACGCGCGGCGTGGGATTTCCCACCCACGGCACCGACGCGACTCCCTTCGTGACGACCGCGCCCAATTTGTTTAAATCCACAAATTCAGAATATTCCTCGCCCGAGCCGAACGTCCCCGACGCCGTCATGACCGGATTTTTCAGCTCCACCCCGCAGAGGTTCACCTCAGTGTTTATCTCGCTCAATCAAGAAGCACCTCCCTCGCGTCAAAGACAGGGCCGTCCTTGCAGATTCTCTTATTATTTACATTCGAGTGCGCGTCGACATTTTCCGTCGCGCAGACGCAGGCGAGGCAGGCCCCGATGCCGCACGCCATCCTCTCCTCGAGCGATATGAAGCAATCCATGCCTTTCTCTGCGGCATAATTTTTCAATGCCCGAAGCATCGGCATAGGCCCGCAGGCATAGATCGCATCCGCCTCGATATTATTTTCCCTTATCGCATCGAGCGCGTTCCCACAAGTGCCGACGCTCCCGTCCTCGGTCGCCGCAAAACTGTCTGCCTCTTTTTTTAATTCTTTAAACAGGAAAATATTTTTATCCCGATATCCCGCGACTATTTTTATTTCAGGAATATTTTCTTTATTTTCAATTCCGGGCGCAAGCCCCGATTTTATGTCACGCGCGAGCGCGAGCATCGGCGGGATGCCGATCCCGCCCCCGACGAGGAGCGCCCGCTTTTTTGGAAGAACCGTAAATCCGTTTCCGAGCGGACCAAGCATCTTTACGCTATCGCCCGCCCTAAGCCGCGAGAGCCATTCCGTGCCTGTGTGCTCCCCGGTCACGCGGTAGACGAGGCGGAATTCCCCCTCATCGCGGTCTATCCCGCAGAGGCTTATCGGGCGCGGCAGAAGCTTTGACTCATCGTCTGCATAGACCGATACGAACTGCCCGGCGTGCGCCTCATCCGCGACATTGTACGCAAAGAGCACGAGGTCGAAAATCCCGTCCGCAAGTTTTTTCTGTGAAATCACTTTTGCCCGCTGCATCTGCCTTGCCATTTTATCCTCCGAAAATTAATGTACAAAATTATTTTTTTGACTTCAATGCGGAGTCGATATCGCCTATCATGTCGGCGACCGCCATCCTAGAGGCATCCGCGAAGTTCTCCGGCGTCACGCCCTTGTCCTTGTATTTGTCCTGCTTGTATGCGGCTATGATCCCGCGCGAGGAATTTACGATCGCGCCAAGGCCGTCCGAATTGAAGAAATGCACAAGATCCCTGCCCTGCCCTCCCTGTGCGCCGTAGCCCGGAACCAAAATCATGCACTTCGGCATTATCTTCCTCAAAACCTCACCCTGCTTCGGGTAGGTCGCTCCGACGACCGCGCCGACACGGCTGTAGTCCGTCCCCATGCAAGTTTCCGCCCACTTTGCGACCTGCTCTCCGACGACCTCGTAGAGCGGCCGCCCGCCGATTTCCCTGTCCTGAAACTCCCCGCTCGACGGGTTCGAGGTCTTGACGAGCACGAAAATTCCCTTTTTAAATTCCTGGCACACTTCAATAAAAGGCTTCACCCCGTCCGTCCCAAGGTAGGGGTTCACGGTCGCAAAATCCTCATCAAAGCACGTGCACATCCGGCTCCCGACCTGCACCTTCCCGAGATGCCCCGCCGCGTAGGCCGCCGAGGTCGAGCCGATGTCGCCGCGCTTTATGTCTCCGATGACGACGAGGTCTTTCTCGTGGCAGTAGTCGACGGTCTTCTGGAAAGCCTTCACTCCCTCCACCCCGAACTGCTCGTACATCGCGATCTGCGGCTTCACCGCCGGAATCAGGTCATAGGTCGCGTCGACGATGGCCTTGTTGAACTGCCATATCGCCTCCGCCGCGCCCGCCGGGGTCTCGCCGAGCTTTGAGAACGCCTCCGACTTTACGTGCTCGGGCACGTAGTCGAGCATCGGGTCGAGCCCAACGACAACCGGTGCGCTGGTTTTCTTTATTTTCTCTATTAATTTATCTATCATTTTTAAACTCCCTCCTCATAAACAACTTTTCCATTACAAATCGTATAAATTACTTGCCCTGTCACCTCGCGCCCGTCAAACGGAGTGTTTTTCCCCTTGGAATAAAATTTATTCTTGTCAATTTTATAAGAGATATTCGGGTTAAATATCACGACGTCCGCGGGCTTCCCGACGCTTATGTCGCCGCAATCGAGCCCCAGGATTTTCGCGGGGTTTACGCTCATCTTCTCCGCCATCTGATATGGGGTCAGGTAGCCTCCCAGGACGAGCTCGGTGTGCGCAAGCGCCGCCGCGGTCTCAAGCCCGACTATCCCAAAAGGCGACTTTAGGATGGACGCATTTTTCTCCTCCGCGGTGTGCGGCGCGTGGTCCGTCGAGATGACGTCCATCGTCCCGTCGGAGAGCCCCCTCCTCAGTGCCTCGACGTCCTCCGCCGTCCTAAGCGGCGGGTTCATCTTGTAGTTCGGGTCCGCGCCAAGCCCCGGCACCTCCGGGATGTCCGACGATGTCAGCGCAAAATGGTGTGGGCAGACCTCCGCCGTGACGTTTATCCCGTGTTCCTTCGCATTTCTTACCATCTCGACAGAGGAAGCCGTCGAGCAGTGGCAGAGGTGCAGGTGCGCGCCGGTCTCCCGCGCGAGCAGGATATCCCGCGCCGCGATCACGTCCTCTACCGCATTCGTGATTCCCGGCAGTCCGAATCTCGTCGCACTTGAATCGGCATTTACAACTCCCCCGTTTACGAGGTTTATGTCCTCGCAGTGATCCAGCACGGTAAGTCCAAGCCTTGCGGCCTCGCGCATGGCCTCCATGCAGACCCGCGCGTTCATCACGGATTTCCCGTCCTCGCTGACCGCGACGCAGCCCGCCTTTTTCATCCCCTCCATGTCGGAGACTTCCGCGCCCTGCTGCCCGCGTGTCATGCTCCCAGCCTGCAGGACGTTTATGCAATTTCCATCCGCGGCTTTTTTCTTGACATACTCGATCACGTCCGCGCAGTCGGCGACGGGCTTCGTGTTCGGCATCGCGACGACGGTCGT
>JAJQIQ010000175.1 GCA_021199135.1 Clostridiales bacterium
TCCTCGTTGTCCGCGGAGCAGGGCCCGATGATCAGCAGAAAGCGGGAATCTTTCCCGGTGATGACGGCTGAGATCTCCGCATCGCGCCGCTTCTTGAGCTCGGCGAGCTCTGCCGGGAACGGGTAATCGCGCTTGATCTCGTCCGGCGTGGGGAGTTTATTTAAAAATGAAAAACTCATGGCAATTTCCTCCGTAAATTTTTTGATGTAAATTCCATCTTAAAGCAAAAAGGGGAAGTTGTCAATTGTTTTAAGAAGTTAGTGACATATGAGCGAAAGACTGTTATGATAAAGAGGACAAAATCTGGATTATCATAACAACATACGGGAGGGACATATGCCAGACAAAGTTTCAATAAAAAACAAGACCTTGGGCGAGGGCAGGCCGCTTCTGTGCGTGCCAATCATGGCAAAGGAGCGCGACGGGATAGTGAGCGAGGCCGAGCGCCTCGTCGAACTTGGCGCGGAGATGATCGAGTGGCGGGTCGACGCGTTTACGGGCGCAGGGAGCCTGAACGCGATCCGCGAGGTCTTAAGCACACTCGCAGAATTGACGAAAAATACAATTTTAATCTACACTTTCCGCACGAAGAGCCAGGGCGGGCTTTTGGAGCTTGCGCCCGAGAAAGTCCGGGACATCCGGCAGGTGGCGGCGGAGTCGCGCGTGGCGGACCTCATAGACGTGGAGGTGATCGACGAGAGGAGGGCGCAGCGCGAGATCAGGCAGATCCAGAAAATGGGCGCGCGCGTCATAGGCTCGCACCATGATTTTCACCAGACCCCCGAGCGTGGTATCATCCGCATGATAATGGAGCAGATAATAACAAGCGGCGCGGACGTCGTAAAACTTGCACTCATGCCGCAAAATGTGCAGGATGTCTTAAACCTCCTCGAGGAGACGCATATTTTCCATGAGAGTTATCCGGACAAGCCGCTGATCACGATGTCGATGGGCGAGCTCGGGATGATGACGCGCCTTGCTGGGGAGTGCTTCGGCTCCTGCGTGACGTTCGGCGCGGGCGAGGTCGCAAGCGCCCCTGGGCAGATACCGTTTGCGGAGCTGTCGCAGGTTCTTGATATTATTCACAAATACGGCAACAGATGAAATCTTTTGCTGATATTTTAAATATTTTTTTGAAAGATTCAAATATTATTTTGAAGTTAAAAACAATTTATTATAACGGATGAAGGAGGAAAATGTAATGAAAGTTTTGATGTTAAACGGGAGCCCGAAGGCGAACGGCAACACGAACCGTGCCCTTACGGAGATAGGCGCGGAGCTTAAGAAAGAGGGCATCGACTACGAGGTTTTCCAGCTCGGGGCGGAGCCGATAAGGGATTGCATAGGCTGTTGCCAGTGCAACGACAGGGGTTGCGTTTTCGACGACGACGCGGTAAATGAGTTCGTCGCAAAGGCCAAGGAGGCGGACGGAATTGTCATCGGCACTCCGGTTTACTACGCGCATCCGAGTGGACGCGTCCTTTCATTTCTCGACAGGGTATTTTACAGCAGCAGCAAGAGCTTTGCGTTCAAGCCCGGAGCGTCTGTCGCGGTCGCGAGGCGAGGAGGGACGACTGCGTCATTCGACGTGATGAATAAATATTTCGGAATCTCGCAGATGCCGATCGCTGGATCGACCTACTGGAACATCGTGCACGGGCGCGTCCCGGGCGAGGCGGAGCAGGACGTGGAGGGCATGCAGACCATGAGAAACCTCGCCAGAAACCTCGCCTGGATGATGAAGTGCTTCGCCGCGGGGAGGGAGGCTGGAATTCCTCTTCCCGACGCGGAGAGAAAGAGCATGACGAATTTCATCCGATAGAAGAATAAACTTTGTTGACGAATCGAAGCAAATGTGCTATAGTACAGTGAATACGGGCGTTTTGTGCCCAAACGCGGCCGTAGTCTAATGGATAGAATGCAGGACTCCGACTCCTGAGATGCGGGTTCGATTCCCGCCGGACGCAGTAGGCAGGAAGGGGGGACCCGCTTTAGCGGGGAGATTCCTTCCTGCGAAGTACGCGCCCGCCCCCGGAGGGGGCATTTAAATGGCGCGTACTCTCCCGTTTCGTGGAGGCGATAATTAATTTTGGAGGAAACCATGAAATTTTTATATAAATACCGCCGTTATTTCGGCGCGGCAGCATTATTTGTAGTGCTTGTAATCATCCTTGTCCAGTGCACGGCACCGGCCGAGAGGACGGGCAAGAAAGGGAAGTCCGCAGAGGACGACACGGAGGAGACATCCTCGAAATACACTGAGAAAATATCAGGCGGCAAGCTCACGGAGAACGCCGACGAGGAGCTTGTTGCGCTCATTGAAAAATATTATGAGGCGTATGCCAACGCGGATATTGCGACGCTTCGCACCATCATGACATCGGTCACAGACAATGAGGCGAGCTACATAGAGGCATTCTCCGATTACTATGAAGAATATCAGGATATCGACTGTTATTCCATCGAGGTGGACGAGGACACATACATGGTATCGGTGTGCTATGACCTGAAATTTTATGGTGCGGACACCCCGGCACCGGGCATGGACTTCCTCTACGTCGAGCCGAACGGTGAGGGCGGACTCTGCATAGACAGCACCGCCACTCCGTACAATTTCAACTTCATGGAGCAGGAGATCGATGCCGACGTCTACTCGATGATACTCACGTACGAGCAGAAGGCCGAGGTCATCTCATTGCAGCAGAGCGTGCAGGAGCGCTACGACGATGCGATCGCGAGCGACGAGCAGCTCGCCAACCTGGTCGGCGGGACTCTGCGAAACGTCCTGACGCAGTGGATGGATTCTGCGACGTCTTCATCACAGGATGACGCCGCAGCGGAGACCGAGGAGACGGAAACCACCGAGGAGCCGACCGAGACGGAAGCTACTGAGGAGACAGGCGGAGAGACCTCCGAGACTGAGGAACCAGAGGAGGCCGAAGAGCCAGAGGAAGCTGAGGAACCAGAGGAAGCTGAGGAAGTTGAGGAACCTGAGGAAGTTGAGGAGCCAGAAGAGGTCGAGGAACCTGAGGAGACCACGCCGTCCACCTACCAAGTGAGGACGACCGACATCTGCAATGTCCGCGATTCGGCGAGCACAAGCGGTTCAGTGCTCGGAAAGGTTTCGGAGGGAGTAGAGCTCACGGCAATCGGCACGGACGGCGACTGGACGATGATAGAATTCCGCGGTGAGACAGGATATATAAGGAGCGACCTGCTCGAGACTATCGGGTAAAAATGGCGATGATTTTAGAAATGAAAATTGGCGGAGGCTTGGGATAAGTCTCCGCGTTTTTCATAGCGGAGGCACATGAAATTTATGGAAGAAGAACATGATAAAATCCGCATAAATCATTTTTTGAGCGCCGCGGGGGTCTGCTCACGCAGGGAGGCCGACAGGCAGATCGAGGCGGGGAACGTCACAATTGACGGAAAAATTGCAACTGCGGGGGAATGCGTATTTCCCGGGCAGGAGGTCTGTTTTTTTGGAATGCCCGTGGAGATAAAAGAAGAAAAAATATTGCTCGCGTTTTACAAGCCCGCCGGGATTGTCTGCACTGCCGAAAAGAGAGAAAAAAATAACGTCGTGGATTACATAAATTATCCGACGCGGATTTATCCGGTCGGTCGGCTCGACAAGGACTCGGAGGGACTGCTGCTTTTGACCAACGACGGCGACATCGTAAACCGCATGATGCGCTCCGGGAACCGCCACGAGAAGGAATATATCGTCACGGTGAACAAGCCCGTGACGGAATCGTTCTGCCGCGGCCTCGCGGGAGGCGTCCCGCTCGTCGAGCTAGGCAAGACGACGAGAAGATGCAAGGTCGAGCAGGTCGGGAAAAAACAAGTGCGGATAATACTCACGCAGGGGCTGAACCGCCAGATAAGGCGGATGTGCGAGTATTTCGGCTACCGCGTACAAAAGCTCGTGCGGGTCCGGATAATGAATATCCGCCTCGGCGACCTTCAGATCGGGCAGTACCGTAAAATCGAGGGCGAGGAGTACGAGAAATTAAAAAATCTCCTTCGCAATTCGCCAAACACGCCCGCGGCCGAGCGAGGTAAAGCATCAAAAACAATTAAAAAACATTACTAATTTATTTTAAGAAATATAAAAAAGGAAATTGCGATGACCCAAGTTTCAGATGAAAAAATAAAAAAAACAGATGAGCTCGTGGAGAAATTAAATGCCGCATCCGCTGCCTACTACAACGGGCAGGATGAAATCATTTCAAACTTCGAGTGGGATGCGATGTATGACGAACTCTCTGCCCTCGAGGGCGAGACAGGATACATCCGCGCCGACAGCCCCACGCAGAATGCCGGGATAGAGGCGCAGGGAGGTCAGAAGGAGGCGCACGAGTACCCCGCGCTCTCGCTCGCAAAGACGAAGGACATAGCGCAGCTCGTATCTTGGGCGGGGGAGCGGCCGGTGTGGCTCTCGTGGAAGCTCGACGGCCTCACTCTGGTGCTCACCTACGACGGCGGTAGCCTCACAAAAATCCTCACGCGCGGCAACGGCCAGATCGGGACAAATATCACATTCCTAAAAAATGCGATTTCGGGTTTCCCGCTTAAAATTAAGGACAAGGGACATTTCGTCGTCCGTGGCGAGGCGACAATCTCGTACACGGATTTTGCGCTGATAAACGACACGATAGAGGACGACGATGAGAAGTACGCAAACCCCCGCAACCTCGCGTCGGGGACGCTGAATTTGGAAGACCCGGAAAAAGTAAAGGAGCGCCATATTTGCTTTAACGCGTTCACGCTCGTGCACACAGATGGGGAGATAATTTCGTGGGGAGAACGTATGTTCTATCTTAAAGAACTCGGTTTTACGGTCGTAGACCACGAGAAGACCGATGCATCCGGGCTGCCAGCCGTCGTCGAGAAGTGGACGAAAAAAGTTGAAAATGGGCAGATGGACATCCCGGTGGACGGGCTCGTCATATGCTACGACGACACGGAGTACGCGGCCTCGGGCACGGTGACCGGGCACCACATAAATCGCGCGGGGCTCGCGTTCAAGTGGAAGGACGAGGAGGCGCAGACGAGGCTAGACCACATCGAATGGTCTTGCGCGGTCTCGACGATATCTCCGGTGGCGGTCTTTGAGCCAGTGCAGCTCGAGGGGACGACCGTCTCGCGCGCCTCGCTCTGCAACTTGAGCGAGATAGAGCGGCTCGGCATTGGAAAAGAATGCACGCTTACGATAATAAAGGCGAATAAAATAATCCCGAAGTGCGTGCGCGTCTCCGATGCCACAGGCGAGGTCGAGATCCCGTCGGAGTGCCCGGTCTGCCATGCGCCGACCGAGGTGCGGGTGAGCCGAAACAGCGGCACGAAAACCCTCCACTGCACAAACCCCGACTGCACCGCGAAAAACGTCAAAAAATTCACGCGCTTCGTGAGCAAGAGCGGGATGGACATAGACGGGCTCTCGATTCAGACGATGCTGCGCTTCATAAACGAGGGATACATCCACGAGTTTGCGGACATCTACCACCTGCGCGAGCATTTTCCTGAGATAGAAAAGCTCGACGGCTTCGGCGAGAAATCCGTCGCGAACATGGACGCCTCGATTGAAAAGAGCAGGGACGTCCACCCGGTCAATTTCATTTTCGCTCTCTGCATCCCGCTCATCGGCGTGGACGCGGCGAAAAAAATAGTAAATTCCGTCGGCTTTGACGGATTCTTGAAAAACATGAAAAATGGGACTGGCTTTGAGGACGTGGACGGCATAGGCGAGGAGAGGTCGAACTCTATCCTCGCCTGGCATGAAAACGATTACAACAAAAAAAGCCTTGAAAATCTCCTGCGGGAGGTTACAATAAAAAATGTCGAGGCAAAAAAAGCAGGCGGACGATGTGAGGGACTGACGTTCGTGATAACTGGCGACGTGCACCATTACAAAAACCGCGACGAGTTCAAGGCCTACGTCGAGAGCGAGGGCGGCCACGTCGCGGGGAGCGTCTCGAAAAAGACCGCCTTTTTGGTGAATAACGACGCCGAGTCGGGCTCCTCGAAAAACCGCAGGGCGAAGGAGCTCGGCGTGGAGATAATCACGGAAGACGAATTCATCAATAGATTTTCAGATTGATTTTTGGCACGGGAGGAAAGAGATGCCGATAAGGACGCAGGACGACCTGCCCACAAAAGAAATATTGGAGCAGGAAAACATATTTGTGATGGGCGAGATGATGGCGAGCCACCAGGACATCCGCCCGATAAACATCGCGATCGTAAATCTCATGCCATTAAAGGAGGACACGGAGCTTCAGATTCTGCGGTCGCTGTCGAACACGCCGCTGCAGGTGGACGTGACTTTCGTCGCCTTAAGCTCCCACGAGTCCACGCACACGTCGCTGAGCCACCTGAACAAATTTTATCAGGCCTTTGACGACATAAAGGGCGAGTTTTTTGACGGACTGATAATAACGGGCGCGCCGGTCGAGCTCATGCCTTACGAGGAGGTGGATTACTGGCCGGAAATCTGCCGTATCATGGAGTGGTCGAAATACCACGTGACCTCGACGCTCCACCTCTGCTGGGCGGCGCAGGCCGCGATGTACTATCATTATGGGATTCCGAAATACGAGCTCCCTAAAAAGAAATTCGGGATTTATCCGCACCGCGTAAAAAACAGGAAGGTGCCGCTCGTGAGAGGCTTCGACGACATATTTTTCGCGCCGCACTCGCGCCACACCGAGGTCAGGCGTGAGGACATATTAAAGCACGAGAACCTGACGATCCTCGCGGAGTCCGAGGAGGCGGGGGTCTTCCTCGTCATAAATGACGACGGGAGCCAGGTCTTCGTGATGGGGCATCCCGAGTACGACCGCGTGACTTTGCACGAGGAATATATGCGCGACAAAGAAAAAGGCCTCCCAATTGAGAAACCGATAAATTATTACCCGGACGACGACGAGACGCAACGGCCGCTGCTCCAGTGGCGCTCGCACGGGAACATTTTATATGCAAATTGGCTGAACTACTACGTCTACCAGGCCACGCCTTACGAGTTCATCAACACCGCCGCGATTTTGGGGAAATAAGGGCGTTTTTGTTTGACTTTTCGATGCACAAAACATATAATAGATGATACAGTATTATTTAGGAGGATCCTTATCATGAGAACAAGCGGCGTGCTGATGCCAATATCCTCGCTGCCATCCCCGTACGGCATAGGGACGATGGGGAAGGATGCGAAGAAATTCGTCGATTTCCTCGTCAAGGGGGGACAGACCTACTGGCAGATTCTGCCGATCTGCCCGACGAGCTACGGGGATTCCCCCTATCAGTCATTCTCGAGCTTTGCCGGGAACCCATATTTCATCGACCTCGAGCACCTGTGCAAGGAAAAGCTCCTGACGAAGGCCGAGTGCGAGTCGTGCGACTGGGGGAAGAACGCGCAGTATGTCGATTACGGGACGCTCTACAAGAGCCGCTACGCCATCCTGCGCAAGGCCTACGCCCGGTTCAAGAAGAGCGTGCCTGACGGCTTCTACAAGTTCTGCAAGAAGCAGAAGAGCTGGCTCGACGAGTACGCGCTGTTCATGGCGATAAAGGACGCAAACGGCGGCGCGGCCTGGTCTGAGTGGGACGAGAAGCTGCGACGCAGAGATCCGCACGCGCTCAAGAAAGCAAGGCTTGACCATGCGGCGGACATCGAATTCTACAAGATGCTGCAGTACCTGTTTTTCAAGCAGTGGAAGCAGCTCAAGAAATATGCAAACGACAACGGGATCCGGATAATCGGCGACGTGCCGATCTATGTGGCGGCCGACTCGGCCGACGTCTGGGCGAACCCGAGCCAGTTCTACCTCGACGAGGACCTGCGCCCGATCGAGGTAGCGGGATGCCCGCCGGACGCGTTCACGGCAGATGGCCAGCTGTGGGGGAATCCGCTCTTCCGCTGGGATGTCATGAAGGAGGACGGCTACGCGTGGTGGACGAAGAGGGTGAAGGCGATGGCCTCATTGTACGACATCATCCGCATCGACCACTTCCGCGGCTTCGACTCGTACTACGCGATACCGGCCGGGGAGGAGACCGCGAAAAACGGCACATGGAAGGAAGGCCCGGGCATGGATCTCTTCGACACCCTCGAGGAAAAGCTCGGGAAGCTGCCGATCATAGTCGAGGATCTCGGCTTCCTCACGCCTTCGGTCATAAAGCTCGTGCAGGATTCCGGCTTCCCGGGGATGAAGGTCATCCAGTTCGCGTTTGACAGCCGTGAGGGCAGCGACTACCTCCCGCACACCTACGACAGGAACTGCGTCGTCTACACCGGCACGCATGACAACGACTCCGTCATGGGCTGGATGGAGACCGCGCCGAAGAAATCGGTCAAGTTCGCGCGGGAATATCTTAACCTCACCGAGGAGGAGGGCTACAACTGGGGCATGATGCGCGGCGCATGGTCGTCCGTCGCCGACATGGCGATCGTCCCGATGCAGGATATCATCGGCCTCGGCTCTGAGTCGCGGATAAACATCCCATCCACCCTCGGCAACAACTGGACGTGGCGGGCGCTGCCGGACGAGATAAACGGCGTGCTGTCAAAGCGCCTGTTTATGTACACGCAGATGTATGGCCGAGTGAACGAAAAGTACAAGAAGGAACTCGCGAAGAAGGCCAAGAAAAAGGCGAAGAAGCAGGCCGAAAAGAAGGCGGCAGAGAAGGCGGCAGAGAAAAAGGCCGCCGCAAAAAACCCTGCCGCAAAGACAACAGGCAAGAAGTGATGCAGAGAGGAAAACAGCGTGACTGCGGACGAAGTTAAATCAGGATTTAAGATTTATATAAGAGGCCTGTGGGACAAGCCGCACTTCATAAAGCGGATGATATTCTGTTTTCTGGCGGTCTGCGTGATGGGGTTCTGCGTATCGTGGCAGAATCTCACCAATTTGGGCACGGATCCTTATTCCGCCACGAATTTCGGCGTCTCCGCAAAGCTAGGGATGTCGTTCGGCAACTGGCAGGCGATTTTAAACATCGTCCTCTTTGTAATCGTCTTCATAAAGGAGAAGAAAAACATAGGCTTCGGGACGCTGTTCAACATGTTTCTGGTCGGCTATGCCTGCGACATCACGACCTGGGCCAGGCAGAGGCTTCTGCCGGATCTTCCCTCCGGGGGAGACATGAACATCGCGCTCCGGCTGCTGATCGCGGTCGTGTCGCTGGCAATCTTCGTGTTCGCCGCGGCGGTGTACATGTCGGTGGATTTGGGGACGGCCCCGTACGACGCGCTCTCGTTCGTCATCGCAAACAGCCAGCACAAGCTCTCGTTTCGCGTGGTGCGCATCATCTGGGACTGCGCGTTTACGGTCGTGGGCTTTCTGGTCGGCGGGCAGGCGGGCATCATCACGATACTGATGGCGTTTACGATAGGCCCCGTGACGGCGTGGGTCAGCAAAAAGATAATTAGGTTCATCCAGTGAGAAATTTGCATTGAAAAATCAAGGGGCTTGAGACCGTGGCAGAAAAAAATATCATCGAAAAGCTAAATAGCTGCGTATCGAGCGTGAGGCGTGTCACGGATTTCGTCCCGCGCGTCGCCCTGACTTTGGGCTCAGGCCTCGGCGACTATGCGAAAAACATGCGCGTCGCCGCAGAGATAGATTACAAGGACATCGACGGCTTCCCGGTCTCGACTGTCGCGGGTCACGCCGGGAAATTGATTTTCGGCCACATCGGCGACGTGCCGCTCGTCTGCATGCAGGGGCGGGTCCACTACTACGAGGGCTATCCTATGACGGATGTCGTGCTTCCGGTGCGGCTGATGAAAATGCTCGGCGCGACGTCGCTCGTGCTTACGAACGCGGCCGGCGGCCTCGGGGATGGGATGGCGGCGGGAGATCTGATGCTCATCACCGGGCAGATTTCAAGCTTCGTGCCGTCTCCGCTGATAGGGCCGAATATTGACGAGCTCGGTCCGCGGTTCCCTGACATGAGCGAGATCTACGACAGGGAGCTTATCGCGCTGGCAAAAAAATGCGCGGCGGAGCTTGGGATAGATTTAAAGGATGGCACCTACCTCCAGTTCACGGGGCCTGCCTACGAGACCCCGCAGGAGGTCAGGATGGCGAAAATCCTCGGCGCGGACGCGGTCGGGATGAGCACGGCCTGCGAGGCGGTCGCGGCGAACCACATGGGCATGAGGATAGTAGGGATCTCATGCATCTCAAACCTCGCCTGCGGCCTCTCAGAAAAGCCGCTCTCGCACGAGGAGGTGCAGGCGGCGGCGGATGAGGCGGCCCCGAGATTTGCCGCACTGGTCACGAAGCTGATAGAGGGGATGGGAGAATTATGCAGATAATTTTCATCCACCACAGCTGTTTTTTGGTCGAGGTGGACGAGTGCGTTTTGATTTTTGATTATTTCGGCGGTGACCGCGTGAACGGCTTTTCCTTCAGCGGGAAAATCCCAGACTATGCCGAGGATACGCCGATATACGTTTTTTCGAGCCACAGCCACCAGGACCACTTCGACATGGACGTGCTGCGCTGGGCGGATAAATATGAGAACATAAAATATATTTTATCGAACGACATCCGCATAAGCCCGAATTTCCTTGAGAAGCACGGGATCAATCCGGCGGTGCGGGAGCGGGTTCTGTTTGTCGGCAAGGACAAAAAATACGAGCTCGACGGGATGGACATCCGCACACTCACCTCGACCGACAGGGGTGTCGCGTTTTACGTGACATTCCGCGGCGTGAGCCTCTTCCACGCGGGAGATTTAAACGATTGGCGGATGGAGGGCGCGGGCGATTTGATAAATGGAAAAATGAAGCGAAACTATCGGCATGAGATAAAAAAGCTTGCCGGGCTTCCGATAAACGTCGCGTTCGTCCCGGCAGACCCGAGGCTCGGCGAGTACCAGTTCGAGGGGCTTGACTTTTTCCTCAAGAACACCGACGCGGAATATGTCTTCCCGATGCACATGTGGCAGGATTATTCGGGGTTAAAAGACTATAAAAAGCGAATCACGAACCGCCAGATGGCGGAGCGCGTAATCGAGACAGAGAGGGAAAACCAAGTGTTTACATTCGGAGAGGAAACGTAAACGTTAAATAAGGATTTAATTGTCATATGCCCGCGGGACATCAATTAACTGTAAATTATTGCGAAGCAGTAAAATATTTTAAATTTGGAAATTAATAATTTAAATATATATCATGGAGGTGCAATATGCAATTTTTATTATGTGTGATCCAGTATGTGCTTGAGATGGCGGTGCTCATCGCAATCGGAGTCCTCGGTGCGTTCATCGGCATCAAGCTGCGCAAGAAAAAGGATGCAAGCGCGGCGGCGAAGGGAGAGCAGGAAAAATGAATAAGTTTTATGGCGTAAACGAGCTGCGCCGGATGTTCCTCACATTTTTCGAGGGCAAGGGTCACCTCGTCCACGGCAGCTACTCGCTCGTCCCGCACAACGACAAGAGCCTGCTCCTCA